>RGGX01000061.1 GCA_010024485.1 Actinomycetota bacterium
TTCTTGATCGCGATCGGCACCAGGGAGCCGCCCTTGACGGTGGCGTCGTTGGCGATGAAGACGTACGGCACGCCCTGGACGACGCCGATGCCGGTGACGATCCCGCCTCCGGGCACCTCGTCGCCGTACTGGCCCCACCCCGACAGGGTGGAGAACTCGAGGAACGGGGTGTGCTCGTCGGTGACCATGTCGATCCGGTCGCGCACCATGACTTTGCCGCGGGCGAGGTGCCGCTCGATGGAGCGCTCGCGACCCGGGCCGCCGTCGATGGCCCAGCGCATCCGCTCGCGCAGGGTGTCGACGAGTTCGAGGTAGGCGTCGCGGTTGGCGGCGAAGGCCGATGACCCGGTGTCGACGCGCGTCTCGATGACCCTCATGAGGCCACCCCGCTCCAGAACTGCGCGGTGATTGCCGCGGCGAAGCGATCGAGATTGCCGCGGTCGGTGTCGAACCACTCGACGGAGGCGTTCATCGCGCCGAACAGCACGAGCCGGATCACGTTGACGTCGACCGTCGGCTGGATGGCGCCGTCAGCCTGGAGCAGTCGGAGCATCTCGGTCCAGCGAGCCTCGTAGGCGTCGCGGAGCGGGACGACGATCTCGCGGACCGTCTCGGGGGCGGTGCGGAAGGTCGTGACGTGCGCGGCGGTGTAGGGGCCGTTCTCGAAGAGGGCCGACAGGTGCGCGCGGACGTGGGCCTCGATGCGATCGACGGGGCGGGAAGCGCCGACCGAGGCCTCGGCCTCGTCGAAGGCGGTCTGCATCACGTCGATACCGCGTCGGAGGATCTCGGTGAGGAGATCGTCCTTGGAGGCGAAGTGGTAGTAGAGCGAGCCGGCCTTCATGCCGACGGTGTCGGCGAGTTGGCGGAGCGAGGTGCCCTCGTAGCCATGGCGGAGGAACAGCGCGGCGGCCTCGTCGAGGATGCGATCGCGGCCGGACTCGGCGAGCACTGGTGAGGGTGTCTGCGGCACAGAGGGACCCTACCTAACGTTCGTTAGGTAGGCAAGCGGCCTCCTATATGTACCCGCTCAACTGCTCCCGCAGGCCCGACCCCGAACGGGTCACATGGTGAAGCGCAGGTTCCGCGCCGCGTGACCACCCCACTCGTCGTCCCCCGACCACGAGATCGTGCCCGCGGCCACCTCAGCCTCAGGGTCGATCCGACCGCAGGCCAAGAGGATGAACGTGGTGGAATCCGCCGACACCGTCACATCGGGAGCGTCGAGCGCATCGACCAGACCGGCGCGACCATCCACCGCCACGTGCATGGACCGCTCGATCGGCCCGGTCACCGAGAAGGTGATCGACATGCCATCGGGAAGACCGATCTTCTTGCCGACGATGTACGGAAGCGAGCGGTGCACCTCGTCGAGCGCGATCTCGGCGCCCGAACCCGACTCGTGGCCGGGGCGTCCGAGCGGGCGACGGACATCCTGCTCGTGCACCCAGTAGTCGAAGGCCCGGACGGCCATGAACCTCGCGTAGGTACCGGGGCCGACCGGGGTCGCCGTCGACCGACCCAGCTCGTCGGGCCCCATCGCGGCCAACTCGGCCCGTCGCGGAGTCAACACCGCGCGATACCGCTCGAGGAACTCGCCGTCGGAGAGATCGGCCACCTCAGCCATCCACTCCCCCGCCCGCTCGAAGGGCAGCGAGTCGACCATCGACCCCGGCTCGGCGCCGAGCAGCATCGCTTCGATCGCGCCGAGGTGCGCTGCGACCCCCCGGACCGTCCAGGCCGGACAGAGCGACTGCGTCGACCACCCGTCGGCATCGAGACCGCCGATCAGGTCGTCGAACGATGCCATACACATCTCGAGGGCATCAGCCGACGCCCGGGTCACCTCATCACTCATCGATCCTCCGATCGGTCACGGCCGGCTGGGCCGACCCGTTGGAATCCATCCTCGGTGAAGGCGATCTCCTCACCGCGGTTGATGCTCACCCAGTCGCGGGCGTTGAGATACGGCTCGAACACGTCGGTGATGCGCCGCTCCATCTCCCGGGTCTTCGGTTGCTGCAACTCAAAGAGGTCGGGGAACTCGACCCAGGCCGTCACCGCCTCCCAGAGACGAACCGCGGCGGCGTCAAGCGGAGGGTTGACGACCACCGGCCCGAACAGGCAGTGATCACCGAAGAAGAGGGTCGGTGCCCCGTAGCCAGCGGCTTCCGTCACCCGTCGATGCTCGGCCAGCACCTCGTCGTTCGTCGTGTCATCGGCGATCGCCGCGTCAACGATCGCCGGGTCGAAACCGAGTTCGGCGAGCAACTCTCGAGCCACCTCCGGTCGATGGGGCCGGAGTCCCTCCTCGTGGAGAGCGCGTCCAATCCGTTCGTACCAGCGATCGAGATCGTCCATCGAGGAGCGGCGCAGCATCGCCCCGACCCGCATCAGCGACCACCCGAAGGTCCACTCACGCTCCCAGGGGTGCTTCTTGCCCTCCACGCGGTTGATCTCCTCAAGACTGAAGAACCGCCAGGAGATCTCGATCCCGATCTGCTCGCGAACGGCGCGGATCCACTTCGACGTCTGATACGCGTACGGGCAGAGCGGATCGAAGTGGAAGTCGACCGACGTCAGGCTTGGTCGCATGAACGGACCGTAGGACACCGGTGGACGTCCACCTCAGTCGGAGCGCGACCGACGACCGTCGATAGATTCCGGCAATGTTCTCCGTGGCGCTCAGCGTGGCCTCCTGTCTTCGCGCCGGCACCGAGGTGCATGTCGCCTGGGTGCTCTCAGCGCAGAACCTTCCCGGCCTCGAGCCCGGTGATGCCGTGGCGCTCACACCGGGAGGAGGACGGATGGGCGCCCTCGGTGGCGGGATGCTCGACAGTCATCTCGCCGAACTGAGTCTCAGCGGTACCGGTTGCATCGTCGACGTGACCCTCAGCGAGGTCGACGCCCTGATCGCCGGGGTAAGCGGACCCGCCTCGGCTCGGATCGCGGTCGCGGCGGCCTCGGCCCTCCCTGAGCAGACCTGGGGGCTGCTGATGAACCGGGAGGCACTCGCCATCTCGGCCCGAGTCGACGACGGTCGACTCTCCGACCTCGAGATCCACACCCTGGGCGACTCGGCTCCGGAGGAGGTCACCGAGGCCCTCGGTCGAGGAACCTCGTCCATCGAGACACCTGACCGTCTCGTGAGCGCCTTCGTGCCGGTCACGCGACTCGTCATCTCAGGCGGCGGGCCGAACGCCCGCGCCCTCGAGGAGGCTGCCGGGCTGCTCGGCTGGCAGGTCGACCGGGCCACCGACCCCGACACGGCAGCCGGGCTGATGGCCACGCTGTCACCGCTCGACGGGGCCGTCGTGATGGGACACGACGTCGAGTCATCGAGTCGGGTGCTCGGCGCCGCACTGGAGAGCGCGGCCGGCTACATCGGCGCCCTCGGATCGCTGCGGATGCAGCAGAACCGTGCCGACTGGCTCGCCTATCGCGGCGTCACCGATCTTGAGCGCGTGCACGGGCCGGCCGGCATCGACATCCATGCCGACACCCCCGCTGAGATCGCGGTGTCCGTGCTCGCCGAGGCGATCGCGGTCCTGCACCAGCGGGGATGACGCGGGTCGGACAACCATCCGCTCCGCTCGCCCCCTTGTGAACACGACCGTAGACTGTGCCGATGAGCGAGGAATCCGGGACCAACCCCACCGGCCACACGGAGTCAACGAGGGACGTGCTCACCTCCGTCTGGCAGTCCCAGGGTGACCCCGCGGCCACCCTCGACGATGAGTGCAGCCCGACCAAGGTCTGCCGGAACATGCAGGGCATCGACTTCAGCGGATTCGCCGAAGGTGACACCGACATCCGCGACGCCTGGCGCAACCGCCTCGCCCGAGAGGGCAAGCTCAGCGAGTCCGGACAGTCCATCCGGGATCTCGTCCTCGGCTCCGACGAGCGCTGACCGATGCCCACGCCGTTCCCACCAGCGAGCGTCGACGGCCTCATCGCCGACCTTCGCGAGGTGGGGTACCTCGCCGATCGAGGTCTCGCCACCGCATCCCACATCGCCCTGACCCTGGGCCGACCCCTGCTCCTCGAGGGAGAGGTCGGCGTCGGCAAGACCGAGCTGGCCAAGACCATGGCCGCCATGTACGGCAGGGACCTCATCCGCCTCCAGTGCTACGAGGGCATCGACGCCGGTCAGGCCCTCTACGAGTGGGACTACGCGAGGCAACTGCTCAAAGTCCGCGCATCCGATGGCGGCGACGGGTCGATCGACCACCTGTTCACCGACGAGTTCCTCGTGGAACGACCGCTCCTGCGGGCCGTGAGAGCCGGTGCCCAGTGTGTGCTCCTGATCGACGAGATCGACCGAGCCGATGACGAGTTCGAGGCCTTCCTCCTCGAGGTGCTCTCCGACTTCCAGGTCACGGTGCCCGAGATCGGAACCATCGAGGCGCCATCGGCACCGATCGTCATCCTCACCTCCAACCGGACGCGCGAACTGCACGACGCGCTCAAACGGCGCTGCCTCTACCACTGGATCGGGTTCCCGGCGCGGGAGCGCGAGATCGACATCGTCATGTCGAGGATCCCCGGTGTGGCAGCCGCGATGGCCGAACAGGTCGTCGACGCCGTGAACCGCCTGCGCGACATGGATCTCGCCAAGCCGCCCGGCGTCGCCGAGACACTCGACTGGACCGAGTCGCTGCGGGTGGTCGGGGCCGACGCGCTCGACGAGCAGGTCGTGCTCGACACCATCGGCGCCGTCGTGAAGGACCGTGATGACCTCGAGGTCGTCGGCGACATGATCGGCCATGTCAGCAGCGGCACCTGACGGCGGGTTCGTCGAACTCTTCGTCGACTTCGGCAACCACCTCCGCGAGGCCGGCCTGCCGATCGGCTCTGACGACGTCATGGCGATGTGCTCCTCCATCGCCCTGCTCGACCCGACCGACATCCTCGACGTCTACTGGGCGGGCCGATGCTCCCTCGTGAGCCGACGCGATCACATCCCGGTCTACGACAACGTCTTCAGGATGTTCTTCCTCGACGAGAAGCCGACCGCTCCCGATGATCCCCGCACCAAGATGAAACCCTCCGACAACGCTCAATCGGTCCTGCAGATCCCCGATGCGGAGTCGGAGCGACCCGGTTCGGGAGGCGAGGAGGAGATCCAGCTCGGCTACATGGCCTCACCGGCCGACGTCTGGCGAAACAAGGACTTCTCCGAATGCACCCCGGAGGAACTCGCCTCACTCCGCCGGATCATGTCCTCGATCCGGTTGACCCCACCGCGCCGCCACACCCGCCGGCGCATCGCCGCCCGCCGAGGGCGGACGATCCACATGCGACGGATGGTCCGGGAGACCATGCGTCGCCAAGGCGATCCGGAGACGATCATCCACGCCGAGCGCCGCCTCCAGGAACGGCCCGTCATCCTCCTGCTCGATGTCTCGGGATCGATGTCGGACTACTCCCGCAACCTCCTCCAGTTCGCCTACTCAGCACGGCGGGCCGCCCGCCGCGTCGAGGTGTTCTGCTTCGGCACACGACTCACCCGAATCACCCGCCAACTCGACCGTCGCCGGCCGGACGAGGCGATGGCCGAGGCCGCCTCCAAGGTCTTCGACTGGGACGGAGGTACCCGGATCGGAGACAGCCTCGCCGCCTTCGTCCGCGGCTACGCCCGCCGCGGCCTCACGAGAGGTGGCATCGTCGTGATCTGCTCTGACGGACTCGACCGCGGAGATCCCGAGGTGCTCGCCAACGCAATGGAGTCGCTCTCGCGCCTCAGCCACCGGATCGTCTGGATGAATCCCCACCGGGGCGACTCCCTCGACTACCAGCCGTCGTCCCTCGGGATGATGGTCGCCGAACCCCACATCGACTCGATCGTCTCGGGTCACAACCTGCGGAGCCTCGAGGAGTTCGCCCGCGAACTCCCGAGCATCCGATGAGAGGAGATCCATGAGGTACAGCGTGTCCGTCATCGCCGAGGGCGACCGCGAGATCCGACTCGACGAGGTGGTCGAGCTCGCCGACGCCGTCGCCGGACTCGACGGGATCGCCAGCGGTGCCGGGTCGATGTCCTACGGGGCCCAGATCGTCGTCGAGGCACCCAACTCCGATGCAGCGGTCGACGCAGCCGTCCCGCTCTTCATCGAGGCAGCTCGGTCCGCCGGGCTCCCCGAGTGGCCCGTCACCCGAGCCGAAACCATCTCCGAGGTCGACGACCTCGAGGCGTTCGAACCGTGATTCGACTGGGTTCGCTCGCCGGGTATCCCTTCGAGGGGCCACGGGTGCTCGCGGGTTGGACAGCACCGGCCGTTCCCGCCGTGTACGCCGTGGTCACCCGCAATGACGCCGAGTCGAAGCCCCAGGAGTTCTCCGTCATCTACATCGGCCACGCCGACGACCTGTCGGCGGAGAAGTTCCCGTTCCGCCACTCCCACTCGCCCGCATGGATCAAGCGCGCCGGATCGAAGTGGAACCTCCACATCTGCTTCTACGAGGTGCCCGGAGGACTCCGATCACATCGCGAGCAGATCACGCGCGAGCTGATCTCCATCTACAAGCCGTCGTGCAACCCGGACCAGTACGACCGCACCTGGAAGGACACATGGATCGGCGCCTATCAGACACCGATGACCGGTCCTCTCACCACCGGACACGCCCCCGACTCAGCGAGGTCGGAGACGACCGGTGATCAATCAGCGGGCCGGTAACCGACGCCCTCGAGCAGTCGAGAGCGGCGGGTCCCCATGGCCGGGCGCGCGGGCGGGCGCTCCGCGTCAGCGGGTTCAGGCTCGAAGGTGGCGCCGGTGACGATGCCCTCGGCCATGCCGTAGAGCAGCGGCAGTGCACCGGCGACCACGCCGCCGGTGCCGTTGATCCGCTCGACCCCCGGTTGGATGACCTCGGCATTGGCCTTGATCTCCCACACCACATCGGCGCACTCCTCGAGGCGCGTTGCCACCTTCGTGAGTTGGCCACCCACGATGAACAGGTAGATCGCGAGCCCGGCGATGAGCAGAGCGATGTCGATCACAGTGAGCACGATGAGCGTCGTCATGAGCGGACCTTCTCGAGAACTCGGCCGAGGAACAGGTGATGCTCGAGACCTTCGGCGAGCACGGCGTCGACGCCGGCTCCGACAGTCTCGATGAGCGCTGTGT
>RGGX01000062.1 GCA_010024485.1 Actinomycetota bacterium
TCGGGTCCATGACAGCCCCGACGCTAGTGGTGCCCGGTCAGGCGGTGCCGTCACCCCAGAGGGCACGCAGATCTTCGATGACCACCGGGTCGGCGACCAGGGTCGATGCGTCGAATCGACCGGCCTGCTCCATGGCCCATCCCGGTTCACTCGGATCACCGCCGACCGGCTCGAGCCACGGTGAGCAGAGGCTCGCCAGCAGGGCCTCGAGCACCCGCTCCACCGGGACGCCGGACGCGACGACCTGACGCAGGCTGATCGCGCCATCCCGCTTCGCCAGACGACGACCATCGCCGGCCACCACCAGCGGCAGATGCCAGTACTCCGGTGTCCCGAGACCGAGAACCTGCTGCAGGCGGATCTGCCGCCAGGTCGAGGGGATGAGATCGTCACCTCGCGCCACCTGATCGATACCGGTGTCGGCATCGTCGACCACCACAGCGAGCTGATAGGCGGGCACGCCGTCGGCTCGTACCACCACGAAGTCATCGACGACACCCGAGCGCTCCCCCGCCACCCGATCGAGGAAGGACACGAGCTCGCCTCCGGCGCGGAGGCGCCAGGCCGGCCGACGTCCATCGCGCTCGTGCGCCGACCGCTGCGACCGGGTCAACTCCCGGCAGATACCCGGGTAGGCATCCGGTGGAGCAGGGTCGTTCGGAGCGGAGGCGGCCGCCTCGATCTCCTCGCGGATCTCGCGACGCGTGCAGTAACAGGGATAGAGCAGATCGCGATCACGCAACTCGGCCACGATCTCGAGATGGCGCTCGCGCCGCTCGCTCTGTCGTATCGGAACGGCATCGGACACCACGCCGATCGCAGCGAGATCGTCGATCTGGTCGCGCTCGTGTTCACGAGAGGCCGCGACCGGGTCGAGGTCCTCCACCCGGATGACGAACCCTCGACCACTCGAGCGGGCGATCAACATCGCCGCGAGCCCGGTCCGCAGGTTGCCGACATGGAGGTCACCGGTCGGAGAGGGTGCGAATCGACCGGTCACCGCACCATTCTGATGGGATGGGACGGCGAGGTGCCGAGGATCAAGGGTGGACCGAGCTGGTTGGAGAACGAGGTCGCCGCCTGTCGGCGATGCAACTCGCAGCGCGGTCATCGGAGTCTGGGTGAGTTCACCGCCGAATGCGAAGCCCTCGGGCGGGAGGTCGATCGGAACCGGATCATCCGGGTCCTCAGGTCGCTCGAGGATGCCATCGCCCGACACGGCGGCCAGCGCCGCGCGCGGCCGTACATCGCAACCCAACTCCGCCGTCTGGACGTTTAGTCTGCGGACATGTGCTGCGGAGCATGCGGATCCGAGGGGACCGAGGATGGTGCTCGGTTCTGCAACGCCTGCGGTGCGCCGTTCTCGACTGACGATGCCGATGTCGGCGAGGCCTCGCCCGATCGTCTCGACGACCTCGCCACCACCATGCTCCAGGAGCAGGCCGCGGGTCTGACGGTCTCCGAGACGGCCCGACGAGATGCGAGCGCCGACGGGCCGATCACCGAGGCGATCATGTGGGCGGAGGCCGGCGACGCGCTCGACCCCGTCGGAATCGAGCGCGGTCCCGTCACCGATCCGACCCCGATCGATCTGGTGGGCGCCTGGGAACCAAGAACCGCGCCGACCCCGGCAGCACCGGATGCGATGTCGACGACGGCCCCGACGTCACCACCCTCGTCACGCCCATCGACACCGACTCGACCGACGACACCGGCACCGGCGTCGCCCGGGCCGGCGGTCGCGGTCCGGATGCGCCCGACGGTCATGACCGCCGTCGGTGGACTCCTCACCGTCGCCACACTCCTCGCCTTCACCCTCGACACCCTCAGGATCACGACCACGGCACCCGCCGACCTGCTCACCGCCGCTCGCTCGACCGGGGTCCGCGTGGGTACCTGGCAGGCCGAGGCGCTCGCCTCGAACCTCGGGCTGGCCGGCCTCGGCATCGCGGTCCTCGCCGCGATCGGGGCGGTCGGCACCGTGCTCGGACGCACCTGGGGGGCCGGCCTCGTGGGGGGCGCGGGACTGTCGGCCACCGGAGTGGGGGCCCTCGCCGTCGGGCTGATCGAGCAGCCGGTCGCCGCCGCGACGCGGTTCGCCGAGTTGGGCGCCACCGAGGCGTTCACGGTGACCATCGAACGCCCGCTCGGCTACTGGATGCTGCTCGCGACCGTCGCCGCAGGCGTCGTCACCTTCTTCGCGTCGATCAACGAGATCTTCCGGGATCGTCGCCACGACCTGAACCCCCTCATCGCGGCCGTCGGCGCCCTGGCCGTGCTCGGCGCCGCCCTCGGCCCACTCCTGCCGGTCGATCCGGCGGTGTTCTCCGACAACTGGATGATCGGCGAGGGCCCGGGAACATGGCCGACACTGCTCGTCATCGCCCGACTCGTGCAGATCGGCGCGGTCACCGTGGGTGGACTCCTCGGATTCCTGCTGGTGCGACGGCACGGACTCGGACTCGTCCTCGGGGCGCTCGGCCCGATGTCGATCATGGTGGCGACGACCTGGACCGACCTCGGATCCAATCCGGTCGGCCCCGCCTATCGGAACCCCGGTGGAGGGAGCGGTGTCGCGACGCTGACGGTCGTCGGCACCGTCGCAGCCGCCGCCCTGTTGGCCGTCGCGGCGAGCATCGCCTGGGAGAACGACGCGGACCAGAGGAACCGCTGAACCGGGTATCGGCGCCGGAGCGCGCCGTGGTTCACGGAGCGCACCATCATCGGAACGAGGAGCGCGTCCTGACGGCAAAGGTCAGTTGAGGAGTTCGTTGCGGTAGGCGTGAGTGCCGTCGAAACGACCGAGCAGGTACTCCCCGGTCACCATCGGCTCATGCTTCGCCGATCCGTCCTCGCCCCGGCAGGTCGGGAGGCATTCGATCCGGGTGTGGAAGCCGGGTTCAACGAAGAACGGGATCGAGTAGCGGTCAGTCTCGGGCGGGTTCACCACCCGATGCGGATTCGAGACATACCGGTCATTGGTCCAGATCGCCATCAGGTCACCGAGGTTCACCACAGCGCACCCGTCGGGAACGACGACATCGAGCCAGTCGCCGTCGCGGGTGCGAACCTGCAGCCCCCCGATGCCGTCATCGGTGAGCACGGTCACGCTCCCGTAGTCGGTGTGCGTGCCACAGCCCGGTTGACCCGGTGCCGGGGTGACGCGCGAGGTCGCCGGGTAGTGAAGCATCCGCAGGTGATACATGAACCCGAATCCGAGATCCTCAAACCAGGTCGAGGGAAGGCCGAGCGCGACCGCGAGACCCCGATGCGCCCGCAGGCTCGCCTCGGTCGCCTCATCGAAGTAGGCCTGCCAGGCCTCTCGGAACCCCGGCAGGTCAGGTAGGCGATTGGGCCCGTGCAGCGGTGTGCCCGCGAGCACCTCCGGGTGGTCGGGTCCGTGCTCGACGCCCGAGTCGATGGTCTCCTTCAGGTCACCCGCTCGGGGTTGTGACAGATCGTCACTACCAGCGAGTGCTCCCTCGAGCGCCTCGGCACCGAAGCCGACATACCCGCGGTGGCAGGTGCTCCCCGCGATGGAGATCGACTCCTTCTCCTCGGCCGGCAGGGCGAAGAAGCCCTGCATCGCATCGAGCAACGCCTGTTTCGTCGACTCGCCGATGCCGTGTCCGACCGCGAGGAGGAAACCGAGTTCACGGCAGGTCTCATCGATGATCGCCGCCTGCTCCATCGCCGCCGTCGACCCGTGATCGGCGCCCGTCGCGAACGGCGAGAGATCGACGGAGGGCAGGGCGGACGGCACCCATCGGACGCTAGTGGGGTCGGCCGTTCCACAGCACGGGCATCACCCTCCGCGCCGGTGCGATGGGTCTATGTTCACCGCTGTGAGCGGTGCAGGTCACCCCGCGCTGGAGGCCATCGAGTCCCGTATCTGGGAGGCGGCCCGGCAACTCGGGCTCGCCGACGGCCTCGTTGAGAACGTCATCGCGCCCCGGCGGGTCCTCGAGGTGTCGGTGCCCTACACGCGGGCCGACGGCACCCGCGGTCATGCCACCGGCTGGCGGGTCCACCACAACACCACCCGCGGACCGGCGAAGGGCGGTGTCCGCTACCACCCCGAGGTGTGCCGCGACGAGGTCGTCGCCCTCGCCGCCGGCATGTCGCTCAAGTGCGCGCTCATGAACCTCCCCCTCGGAGGGGCCAAGGGTGGGGTCGCGACCGACCCGAGGGCGCACACCTCCAAAGAGCTCGAACGGATCACCCGCCGGTACACCACGGAGATCTTCCCGCTGATCGGCCCCGACAAGGACGTCCCCGCCCCCGACGTCGGTACCAATGCGCAGGTGATGGCCTGGATGATGGATCAGTACTCGATGGCGATGGGGTACGCGGTACCGGGGGTGGTCACCGGTAAGCCGATCGAGCTCTACGGATCGCTCGGCCGCGAGTCAGCCACCGGTCGTGGTGTCGTCGAGGCGGCGACCCTCGCCGCTGAGGAGTTGGGCTTCGGGATCGAGGGCGCCCGGGTCGTCATCCAGGGATACGGCAACGTCGGTTCGTGGGCAGCCCGGCTGGCGGTCGAGCGCGGTGCGCGCGTCGTCGCGGTGTCCGATGTCGACGGCGCCGTGCACGATCCGGCCGGTCTCGACCTCGAACGCATCGACCGCGCCCTCGCCGAGGGAGCGCACTCCCTCGTCGAGACCGGAGTCGGCGATGTCATCGGCACCGGGGTCGAGGCCTCCTCAGAGATGTTCGGGGTGGACTGCGACATCGTCATGCCCTGCGCGCTGTCCGGCGCCATCGACCGGGCCGAGGCCGAACAGTTGACCGCGCGGCTCATCGTCGAGGGGGCGAACGGACCGACGACCCCCGAGGCCGATCTCGTCCTCGCCGACCGCGACATCTGGCTCATCCCCGATGTGTACGCCAACGCCGGTGGTGTGACGTGCTCCTATCTCGAGCAGTGCCAGAACTTCGCCCACCTCACCTGGTCGGAGGATGAGGTGAACGACCGGGTCGTGCGGCTCATGCGCGATGCCTACGGACGCTTGCGCGACACCGCTGAGTCACTCGGGATCCGCCACCGACTCGCGGCGACGGTGCTCGGGCTGCGCACCATCGTCGACGCCCATCATCTCCGCGGGCTGTCGCCGAGTTAGTTCCCGAGTCGGCTCGTCAGACGAGACAGAGCCGGTCTCTCACCGCTCGGGCGTCGGCTCGACCCCCCGCGACATCGCTGCTGTCGGCAACGGCGTCACGAGGGCGATGAGCGCGACCGACACCGGCATCAGCACGACGAGGCGCGCGGCATTCGAGAACGAGCCCGCGAGGTCGGCGATCAGCGTGAACGCGAAGGGGGCGACCGCGGTCGAGACGACCATCACCGAGGTCATGCGTCCGCGCCAGGTGCCGAGGTTCTCCGTGCCGATCCAACGGGCGAGCAGCGTTCCCTCACTCGCTGCCATGGCCGATGCCGCCGAGCCGAGGGCGATGCCGAAGGCGACGGCACCGAGGTTGGAGTCGACGAACGACACCGAACCGACGGCGGTCGCGAGCACCACCATGTTGAACGGGATCACGATCCGACCCGGGACGCGGTCGACGAGTCGGCCGACGACGAGGGCGACGATGGCGGCAGCGAGGCTCTGGGGGACGAAATTGCCGGCCGCGGCGGTGGCGGAGATACCACGTTCTCCGAGGACAGCGATCTGGTGGAAGGCGAGGGCGGTCGACACGAAGCCGGTGGTCGCGTAGCCCGCGGTGACCACCAGGAAGCCGTTCCGCCGGAGGTGCCGCGGGGCGGTCGTCTCCTCCTCGATGGTGGCACCGTTCTCGTCGAGCGGATTCGGATGCTCGAGGCGCAGCCGGACCATCTGGGTCGAGGTGACCAGGCCGAGGACGATCACCGTCGATCCCGCGATCACCCAGGTCGGTCTCCAGCCGAACTGTGGGATCAGGCGGGAGGCGATGAGCGGGGTGATGGCGACCGCGGAGCCACCGACCGCGGTCAGGAGACCGAGGGCCGCCCCACGTCGCTCGACGACGTTCTTCGCCACGAAGACACTGGCCGACAGGGTCATCCCCGTCTGACCGAACGACCGGAGGCCGTAGATGGCGATGGTGAGCACGATGAGGTTCGGGGCAGGTCCCGGTCGTGGAGGCGGCGAGGGTGCCGATGAGGTAGGCGAAGCTGAGTTGGCTTCGGGTGACGTCGAGCGCCTCGGTCATCGGGTCGACGAAGACCGAGAATCCGGCTGTCTGTCCTGGCCCCGACAGGGCGAGCAGGACAGCGCCGGTCAGGATGATCGATCGACGTCGGCGATTTCGGGTGGGGGGCACAAGTCTCCTTCGGGGCGCCGACGCAACCTATCCACCGTGTGCGGGCCCCACGTGCCGTTGCCACCCGCGCAAGCGCGTGCCGGTCAGGCTCGTCGTCGGCTGGTGGCGCGCCCTACCGTCGGGCGATGGCCGTGCCCGTGGGAATCGTCGGAGTCCGGACCCCGAGCGGAACGGTCGACGTCGATCCCCGCTGGACGATGGCGTACGCCGCATCCATCGGTGACGGCAACGAGCGGTACTTCGACACATCGACGATCGGGGCGATGGGGACGCTCGCCGCCGATCACGACCTGACCGCACCGTTCGGGTCCATGGTCCACGTCGGACACTCCTCGCGGCAGCACCGGGTCATCCGACCTCCAGAGGTGCTGACGACCTCCTGCGAGATCCGCTCGGCCCGGCAGACCCGGGCCGGTGTCCTCGTGGTGTTCGGCCTCGAGACCGTGGACGGAGACGGCGAGACAGTGGTGTCGACCGAGGAGACGATGATGCTCCGCGGCGAACATCTCGCCGGCGAAGAGGCGGACGTGGTCGCCGGAGAGGAACCGGTCTCCCCGACCCGGGAACCGGAGGTCTGGGAGACCGTGGAGGTGCCGGTCGACAAGTTCGCGGCCCACACCTACTCGGAGTGCGCTCGGATCTGGAACCCCATCCATACCGACTCCGCCCATGCTGCGGAGCACGGCCTGCCCGGGATCATCCTGCACGGGACCGCGACAGCCGCCCGGGCCCTGACCGTCGTCGTCGATCACCTGCTTGATGGCGATCCAGGTCGGGTCGCGTCGATGTCATGTCGGTTCACCGCGATGGTGCTGATGCCG
>RGGX01000063.1 GCA_010024485.1 Actinomycetota bacterium
TCCTCGCGCGTCAGCGGCTCGAAGTAGAGACGGTCGCTCGTGTCGTAGTCGGTGGAGACCGTCTCGGGGTTGCAGTTCAGCATGATCGTCTCGAACCCGGCAGCGCGCAGGGCGAACGAGGCGTGGACGCAGCAGTAGTCGAACTCGATGCCCTGCCCGATCCGGTTGGGTCCGGAGCCGAGGATGAGCACCTTCGGACGATCGGATGGGGTGACCTCGTCCTCGTCCTCCCAGGTGGAGTAGTGGTACGGGGTGCGCGCGGCGAACTCGGCGGCGCAGGTGTCAACCGTCTTGTAGGTCGGTCGCACCCCGGCGGCGAGACGCGCCGAGCGGACCGCGTCCTCGTCGGTCTCCCAGAGTCGGGCGAGTTGGGAGTCGGAGAAGCCCAGTCGTTTGGCGCGCCTCCAGGCCCGACGGTCGAGACCGTCGACGGAGGCCGAGGCCAGCACCTCGAACTCGTCGACGATGATCGACATCTGGTCGAGGAACCAGGGGTCGATCCCCGTGGCGGCGTGCACGCGGTCGATGTCGACACGACGGCGGAGCAGTTCACCGACCAGCAGGATGCGGTCGGGGGTCGCTATCGCGGCAGCAGCGAGCAGGTCGTCGTCCCCCCGCTCGGCGAGATCGCCGAGGGTGCGCTGGGCCAGTAGTCCGTCGTGGCCCTGCTCGAGCGATCGCAGCGCCTTCTGGAGACTCTCGGGGAAGGTGCGGCCGATCGACATGACCTCCCCCACCGACTGCATCTGGGTGCCGAGCACCCCGGAGGTGCCCGGGAGCTTCTCGAAGGCCCAGCGCGGGATCTTGGTGACCACGTAGTCGATCACCGGCTCGAAGCTCGCCGGGGTCGCCTTGGTGATGTCGTTCGGGATCTCGTCGAGGGTGTAGCCGACCGCGAGCTTGGCCGCCATCTTCGCGATCGGGAACCCGGTCGCCTTGGAGGCGAGGGCCGAGGATCGCGACACCCGGGGGTTCATCTCGATGACGACCTGGCGTCCGGTGGCCGGGTCGACGGCGAACTGCACGTTGGAGCCCCCGGTCTCGACGCCGACACGGCGGATGCACGAGATGGCCGCATCGCGCATCTCCTGGTACTCGACGTCGCTCAGGGTCTGCTGTGGGGCGACGGTGATCGAGTCGCCGGTGTGCACGCCCATCGGGTCGACGTTCTCGATCGAGCAGATGATCACGCAGTTGTCGGCCCGGTCGCGCATGACCTCGAGCTCGTACTCCTTCCAGCCCGCGATCGACTCCTCGATCAGGATCTCCCCGATGGGGCTGGCGTCGATGCCGGCGGCGGCGATCCGCTCGAACTCCTCCTCGGTGGAGGCGATACCCGTACCGCGACCACCGAGGATGTAGGCGGGTCGGATGATGACCGGCAGTCCGATGCCGTCCACCACCGCGCGCGCCTCATCCATGTCGTGGGCGATCCCGGAACGGGGCACGTCGAGGCCGATCTCGATCATGGCCTCCTTGAACTGCTGCCGGTCCTCGGCGGTCGCGATGGCCTCGGCGTTCGCGCCGATCATCTCCGGGGTGCCGGGCACGCCGATGACCCCTCGTTCGAAGAGCTCCATGGCGAGATTGAGGCCGGTCTGACCGCCGAGGGTGGGCAGCACGGCGTCGGGCTGCTCGCGCTCGATGATCGCCTCGAGCACCTCGGAGGTGAGCGGTTCCACGTAGGTGGCATCGGCGAAGTCGGGATCGGTCATGATCGTGGCCGGGTTCGAGTTGGCGAGCACCACCCGGTAGCCCTCCTCGCGGAGGACTCGGCAGGCCTGGGTGCCGGAGTAGTCGAACTCGCAGGCCTGACCGATCACGATCGGCCCGGAGCCGATGATCAAGATGTTGGAGAGGTCGTCGCGGCGAGGCATCAGCGGCTCCCGTCCATCATCTCGGCGAATCGTTCGAACAGATGCAGGCTGTCGTGCGGGCCCGGCCCGGCCTCGGGGTGGTGCTGCACGGAGAAGCACCGCTCCCCGACCACCTCGAGGCCCTCGCAGACACCGTCGTTGAGGTTGACGTGCGTCATCCGCACCTCACGTCCGAGGCCGGCGAAGGCATCGGAGTCGACGGCGAAGTTGTGGTTCTGCGAGGTGATCTCGATTCGCCCGGTCATCAGGTCCTTCACCGGGTGGTTCCCACCGTGGTGCCCGAAGGGCAGCTTCACCGTGGGCGCGCCGAGCGCTCGTCCGAGTATCTGGTGTCCGAGGCAGATCCCGAACAGTGGGGCTCGGCCGATGAGGGCCGACACCGTGTCGACGAGGTCGTCGAGCATGGCCGGGTCGCCGGGGCCGTTCGACAGGAAGATGCCGTCGGCTCCTCGGGCGAGGATCTCGTCGGCAGGGGTGCCGGCCGGAAGCACCTCCACCGCGCCGAACTCTGACAGGTGACGGAGGATCGTCGCCTTCACTCCGAAGTCGAGCGCCACGATCCGGCGCGGGGCCGATGATTCGACGGTGTAGGCATCCGGCGTCGTGACCGTGGCGACCAGGTCGACGCCGTCGGTGCCCGGCTCGGCACGGGCAGCGGCGAGGAGCTCGTCCTCACTCGCCGTGCCGAACGCGCCCGGGACCGCACCGGTGTCTCGCAGCAGTCGGGTGAGGCGACGGGTGTCGACACCGGCGATACCGGGCATACCGAGTGCCGTCAGGTGCTCGCCGAGGCCGGTTTCGGCTCGATGGTTGGAGTGACGTCGCGCGAGGTCGCGCACGATGACTCCTCGGCAGGCAGCCCGCGATGACTCGGCATCGGCGGAGCTGACTCCGTAGTTGCCGATATGCGGATAGGTGAAGGTGACCATCTGACCCGCGTAGCTCGGGTCCGTCAGGATCTCCTGGTAACCGGACAGCGCGGTGTTGAACACGACCTCGCCGCTCGCGATTCCGACGTCGGCCCCGATGAGCTCGCCCTCGAAGACGCTCCCGTCGGCGAGCACGAGGGCCCCCTCTCGAAGTCCTGCGTTGGTGTGTGCGCTCATCTCGTTGCTACTCCGTCTCGCACCACGGCGACGCCGTGGAGGAAGGTGTGTCGTGTCCGCCCGACGAGCGGGACATCGGTGAAGGGGGTGTTGGTGCTCCGGCTCGCGAGTCTGCCCGGGTCGACCGTCCAGCGGCCATCGGGATCGAGCACGGCCAGGTTGGCTGGTTCGCCGGCCTCGACCGGGCGTCCGTGCCGGTCGGCGAGTCCCGCGATCGCCGCCGGACGCCATGACATCAGTCCGATCAGCTCGCGCAGTTCGAGGTCGAGATGGGCGCGAGCGACACCGAAGGCCGTCTCGAGACCGAGCATGCCCGGGGGCGCGGCATCGAGGGGTCGCTCCTTGGCCTGGGGAGGATGGGGCGCGTGATCGGTGGCGATGGCGTCGATCGTGCCGTCGACGAGGCCGTCGCGCACCGCCTCGACGTCGGCCATGGTGCGCAGCGGCGGGTTGACCTTGAAGAGCGGATCGAAGGAGCCGAGTCGCTCGTCGGTGAGGCTGATGTGGTGCGGGGTCGCCTCGGCCGTCACCGGCAGACCATCGGCCTTGGCGGCGCGCACGAGGGCGACGCTCCTCGCGGTCGACAGGTGGAGCAGGTGGACCGGAGCGCCTGTGAGGCGGACGAGCTCGATGTCGCGGTGCACCATCAACTCCTCGGCGAGGGCGGGCCAACCGGGCAGTCCGAGGTGCGAGCAGCACTCCCCCTCGTGCATGACCGCCCCGGTGGTCATCGACGACACCTCGCAGTGCTGGGCGAGCACGAGCCCGAGTTCGCCGGCGTACTCGAGAGCGCGGCGCATCAACCCGTCGTCCTGCACCCCGCTGCCGTCATCGGTGAACAGGTGGACACCGACCGATGCGAGTTCGGCGAAGGGCGTCAGTTGTTCCCCAGCGCGTCCCACGGTGATCGAGCCGGAGGGATGGACATCGCAGAGCCCGGCGCTCCGACCCTGGGAGCGGACGAACTCGACGACGCTGACGCAGTCCTGGGTCGGGTCGGTGTTGGGCATCGCCACCACGGCTGTGTACCCGCCCAGCGCAGCCGCGCGTGACCCGGTCTCGATCGTCTCGGCCTCGGTCATCCCCGGTTCCCGGAGGTGGGTGTGCAGGTCGACGAAACCCGGCGCGACCACCAGTCCGGTCACATCGATCACCTCGGCGTCGCCGTCGGCCGGAAGGTCGCCGGTCTCGGCGATCCGACCGTCGACGAGGCGGACGTCGACACGTCGCTCCCCGGCCACGTCGATCACGGTCCCACCCCGCAGCACCGTGCCACCTCGGGGCTGCACCGACTCGACCCGTTCGCTCATGCCGACACCTCCGTCTCGACGCCTCCGAGGAGGTCGAAGAGCACGGCCATCCTCGCGGCGATCCCGTTGGTGACCTGTGTCGTGACGACCGCGCCCGGCAGCGTCGTCGGGTCGACCGTGATCTCGACTCCCCGGTTCATCGGACCGGGGTGCATCACCAGCACGTGCTCGCCGAGGCGCCCAGCCCGCTGCGGGTCCAGGGCGAACCGTCGCGTGTACTCCTCGCCGGAGGGGATCAGGGCCGCGTCCATCCGCTCGTTCTGCATCCGCAACAGGTACACCACGTCGAGGTCCTCCAGTTCGCCGTCGAGATCGTCCGTGGATCTCGCCAGGGGCGTCGGCGGCATCAGGGTCCGGGGACCGATGTGCACCACGACGGCCCCGAGCAGCCCGAGCGCCTCCGTCAGCGATCGCGCCACCCGACTGTGGCGGATGTCGCCGATGACACCGACCCGCAGGCCCTCGAATCCGGCGTCCTCACCGAGGCGCCGAGCCCGTTCGCTGCGGATGGTGTAGAGGTCGAGGAGGGCCTGGGTCGGATGTTGGTGCCAGCCGTCACCCGCGTTGATCACGCTCGCCTCCGTCCACTCCGCGATGCGCCAGGGCACCCCGGATGAACGGTGACGCACGACGAAGGCATCGACCCCCATGGCTCCGAGGGTCTCGACCGTGTCTCGGAGGCTCTCGCCCTTGTTCACGCTGGAGGAGCCGACGGCGAGCGTCATCGTGTCGGCGCTCAGCCGCTTCGCTGCCGTGTCGAAGCTCATTCGGGTGCGGGTGGAGTCCTCGAAGAACAGGTTGCACATCGTCCGGCCCCGCAGGGCCGGCACCTTCGGATTCGCGCGTCGACCCACCTCGGCCATGTGGTCGGTGAGATCGAGCAGACGTTCGAGGGCGGCGCGGTCGAGGTCGCCGATCCCGCGAAGGTGCCGTCTGGTGTCCATCACTGGTCCACCGTGGTCTCGGGATCGATGATGACCACCCCGTCGACGGTGACCTCGACCGACTCGATGATGCTGGTCGGCAGATTCTTCCCGACGAAGTCGGGACGGATGGGCAGCTCCCGGTGTCCACGGTCCACCATCACCGCGAGCTGGACGGCGCTGGGACGGCCGTAGTCGTTGAGCGCATCGAGGGCCGCCTTGACCGATCGGCCGGTGTAGAGCACGTCGTCGACGAGGACCACGATGGCGCCGTCGACGTCACAGGGCAGGGAGCTCACCGAGCCCGGCACCACGGGCCGTCGACCGATGTCGTCGCGGTGCAGGCTGATGTCGAGGGATCCGACCGGCACGGCCTGTCCGATCCGACCGATCTCCTCGCCGAGGCTCTCGGCGAGCCAGACCCCTCCGCGCTGCAGTCCGACGAGGACGACACCGTCGAGACCGCGATTGCGTTCGATGATCTCGTGCGCCATGCGCGTCGTCGCGCGTCGCACGTCGTCGGGCCCGAGGACCCGCTTACCGTCGGTCATGTCACTCCTCGCCGTTCGGGCCTCACGGGACCCGCTTCACGGACGGACCCAACCTAGCACCGCGCCCCCGAGATGCGAGACTGCCCCCATGACCGATGGATTCACCCCGAGCGCCGACGAGTTGATCGCCAACAACCGACGTCACGCCGAGCGATTCGACGGCGCCGGTCGACCGGGCAAGCCGAGCCGGCGTCTCGCCGTGGTGGCGTGCATGGACTGCCGGCTCGACGTCGCCGAGCTCCTCGGTCTCGGTCCGGGCGAGGCCCACATCATCCGGAACGCCGGTGGGGTCATCACCGATGATGCGATCCGCTCCCTGTGCCTGTCCCAGCGTTTGCTCGACACCCGGGAGATCCTGCTCGTCCATCACACGCAGTGCGGCCTGCAGGGGCTGGACGAGGACGAGTTGACCGCCGAACTGGAGCGCGAGCTCGGCGTTCGGCCCAGCTGGCCGGTCGAGTCGTTCAGCGATGCGCGCGCCGATGTCGCCCAGTCGATGATGCGGCTCGAGGCGAGCCCCTTCGTCCAACACTGCGATCACATCCGGGGCTTCGTCTACGACGTGGGCACCGGCCTGCTCGACGAGGTCGTCAGGACCTGAGCCCGGCTGAGCCTCCCCCAACCTTCACCGGTACGCTCGGAGCCACAACAGAACACCTGCGGGGTTGGGTGGAAGTCCCGACCGGCGGTACAGCCCGCGAACCCGTCGCATCCCGACGGGCCGATCCGGTGGAATTCCGGAGCCGACGGTCACAGTCCGGATGGAAGCAGGTCGGTGTGGGCGGAGTTCTCCGTCGTGTCGGCGTGCGCCCGCGGGCGAGAACAACGATGAACGACCGTTCCACTCCGAAACCGACGGGTTCCGACCCGATCAGCCGGGCCGACACCGACGCGATGTCGGCCGCGATCGATGCCGCCGAGAGTGCTCGTCTGACCTCGCGGCCCAACCCCTGGGTCGGTGCGGCCGTGGTGGACTCCTCCGGCGCGGTGATCGCCACCGGCGCCACTGAGCCGGTCGGCGGCCGACACGCCGAGGTCGTGGCCCTGGGGCGCGCGTGCGCGGAGGGCGCCACCCTGGCGGTGACGCTCGAGCCGTGTTCGCATCACGGGCGCACCCCACCGTGCGTCGAGGCGATCATCGCGGCCGGCGTGGCCCGCGTACTCATCGGCGTGGAGGATCCGGACCCCCGCGTCTGCGGTGGCGGGATCGCGGCGTTGCGCGAGGCCGGTGTCGAGGTCGTGACGGGTGTGCTCGCCGATCAGGTCGAGCAGCAACTCGGCGCGTATCTGCATCATCGGCGAACCGGACGCCCCTATGTGATCGCCAAGATGGCCGCCACTC
>RGGX01000064.1 GCA_010024485.1 Actinomycetota bacterium
CAGCTCGGCGCGCGGGGGGCCACGGCGAGCGGTCTCATCGGGGCTCTCGGCGTGCTCATCGTCGTCGGCTTCATGTATCAGGTGCTCCCCGGTGGCGGGCTCACCAGCCACAACGGGGTCACCGTGTACGGGTGGGGGCCGTTCAAGGGCACCCAGGCGAACGTGCGCGCCTCGGGGGACGGCTGGGCGAGTTACAACTTCACCGGCTACGAGGGACGTGGCGCTGCCTACGCCGAGTACCACTCGATCGTCACCACCATGGACGACCTCGGGGCGCAGCGGGGGTGTGGCCGCGCGCTCTGGGAGAACAGCCCCGACAACGGCCAGTACGGCACGACCATGGCCCTCATGCTCCTGCCGTTCTGGACCGACGGCTGCATCGGCTCGATGGAGGCCGTCTACTTCGAGGCCTCGGGCACCACCCCCTACTCATTCCTGGCGACCGCGGCGCTCTCCAAACAGTCGTCCAACCCAGTTCGCGAACTCCGCTACGTCGACAACGACGGCGCGGTGGCCGTCGACCACCTCCAGGATCTCGGTGTCCGCTACGCCATGGCCCGCACCCCCGAGGCCAAGGCGGAACTGTCGGCTCAACCCGAGTTGACCCTGGTCGCCTCGTCTCCACCGTGGAACGTCTACGAGGTGTCCGGCGCCGATCTCGTCGTCGGTCTCGAACGCCAGCCCGTCGTGGTGCGCGAGCGTTCCGGCGACCAACGTGAGCGCCACCTCGAACTCGGCACCTCCTGGTTCCAGAGCCAGGCCGACTGGCCGGCGCTGCCCGCCGATGACGGACCTGAGTCCTGGCAGCGAATCGAAGCGGTCATCGATCTCGAGCGACGTCAGGGGGAGCCCGGCGAGCGCGGTCGGCGGGTCGACATCGTGGTTCCGGCCACCGGCATCGAGGTGGTCGACCTGCCCGAGGTGACGATCAGCGATGTCGAGGTCGCGCAGCAGTCGATGACGTTCCGAGTCGACCGGCCCGGCGTGCCGGTGCTCATCCGCATGAGCTACTTCCCGAACTGGGATGTGACCGGTGCCGACGGCCCCTATCGGGTCGCGCCCAACTCGATGGTGGTGGTGCCGACCGCCGAGCAGGTGACGCTCACCTACGGCCGGTCCGCCGTCGATATCGCGACGCTCGCAGCCACCCTCACCGGCATCGGGCTCTGCGTGTTCTGGCGTCGTCGTGGTGATGTCGAGGTCGGCGAGGTGGAGGGCGGAGAGATCCCCGGCCCCGAGGCCGAGCCCCGCTCCGGGGCGCCGGTCGAGCACCCCGAAGTCGTCGATAGCGTCTGAGCCCATGTCGCGCCTCGATGCGATCGTCAAGGCGTACGACGTGCGCGGCACCTACCCGGATCAGTTCGACGCCGAGGTGGCCCACGCCCTGGGCATCGCCTTCGCCGACAACGTCGAGGGCGACACGGTTGTCGTCGGACGGGATATGCGCCCGAGCGGACCGGAACTGGTGTCGGCCTTCAGCGACGGTCTCCGCCGTCGGGGGGTCGACGTCATCGACCTCGGACTGGTGTCCACCGACCTGCTCTACTTCGCCTCCGGCTCCCTCGACCTCCCCGGAGCCGTGTTCACCGCCTCACACAACCCGGCTGGTTACAACGGCGCCAAGTTCTGCAGCGCGGGCGCGCGACCCATCGGCATCGAGTCGGGTCTCGCCGACATCCGCGACCGGGCGGCCCGCGTGCTCGACGGCGACATCCCGGTCGACGCAGAGCGACCCGGTTCGTTGACCGAGCGATCCATGCTCGACGGATTCGTCGAGCACGTCCTCTCCTTCGTCGACGTCGAGTCGATCCGGCCGATGCGAGTGGTCGCCGACACCGCCAACGGCATGGGCGGACTCGTCGTCCCGGCCCTGTTCGAGCGACTCCCCATGATCGAGCTCGAGGTCATGTTCGGCGAGCTCGATGGCACCTTCCCCAACCATCCCGCCGACCCTCTGCAGCCCGCCAACCAGCGCGACCTCCGCGCGCGGGTGACGGCCGGGTCGTTCGACCTCGGTCTCGCCTTCGATGGCGACGCCGACCGGGTGTTCATGGTCGACGAGACCGGGAACGGCTTGAGCGGATCGACGACGACGGCCATCCTCGCCGCCGCCGTCCTCCGTGACCGTCCCGGGTCGACCGTGCTGCACAACCTGATCTGCTCCCGAGCGGTTCCCGAGACCATCGAGGAACACGGCGGTGTCGCGGTGCGCACCCGTGTCGGGCACTCCTACATCAAGCAGGTCATGGCCGAGACCGGGGCGGTGTTCGGCGGCGAGCACTCCGCCCACTACTACTTCGCCGACAACTTCCGAGCCGACAGCGGGCTCATCGCCTCGCTGGTGCTCATCGGCGAGATGAGTCGTTCGGACACACCGCTCTCGGTGCTGCGTCAACCGTTCGAGCGCTACGCCGCCAGCGGGGAGATCAACACCACCGTCGACGACCAGGCCGCCGTCGTGAGCCTGGTGCGCGCCCACTACGCCGACGCCCCCCAGGACGACCTCGACGGCCTCACCGTCGACGGCGGAGACTGGTGGTTCAACCTCCGAGCCTCCAACACCGAGCCGCTCCTCAGGCTGAACCTCGAGGCCGCGGACCGGGCCTCATGCGACGACCGAGTGGCCGAGGTGCTCGCACTCATCGCCGGCTGAGGCGCCGAGCGGGCAGACTGTGACCATGAGCGACACCGCGGACCGACTCGACCCGATGCTCCTCGAGATCCTCGTGTGCCCCGAGGACAAGGGCGACCTCGACTATCTGCCGGCCGAGGGCGTGCTGCTCAACCGTCGTCTCTCCCGCACCTACCCGGTGCGCGGCGGCATCCCGGTCATGCTGATCGAGGAGGCGAGCACGGTCGACGAGACCGAACTCGCCCGCCTCATCGCCCTCGCCGACGCCTGAGGCGACCGGTCCCGAGGTGTTCGAGCTCCGGCGTCGCGCCACGGCCCTGCTCGCCGTCGCGGCCGCGGTGACGGTGTCGATCGCGCTGATGCAGGTCGGGCCCCTCAGCTCGGGCGAGACCGCGCTCGCGGCGGCGACGCTCGGGGCGGGAGGGGAGTACCACCCGGTCACCCCGGCCCGGGTGTTCGACTCGCGATCGGGGGCGACGCCGTCGACGGCTCCCGAGGGGCGCGAGCTGACCGTGCCCGTCGTTGGTCTCGGCGGAGTCCCGGCTGCGTCCTCCGAGGTGCTCGCCGTCGCGGTGTCGATCACCGTGGTCCAACCGACGGCCGCCGGATACCTGAGTGTGCGCGGTGCCGGAGAGCCGGATCGCGGTGGATCGGTGGTCAACTTCACGGCCGGTCGAGACGTTCCGAACTCGGCCATCGTCCGACCCGGGGCCGGTGGGGCGTTGACGCTGCGTCTCGTCACCCCGGGCGCGGTCGGCTCCGCCCATGTGCTCGTCGACGTCTTCGGGTGGTTCTCCACCTCCAGCCACGGCACCCGCGGGGCGCGGCTGGTTCCGGTGGAGCCCTTCCGGGTGGCCGACACCAGACAGGGCCGTGGGCCGGTGGCGGCGGGGACCTCGCTCGCGGTCCGGGTGCGCGGAGCCGGGTCGGTGCCCGACTCCGGTGATGTGGTCGGGGTGGTCGTCAACCTCACCGGCGTAAACACCCCCGCGGGCAACCGATCGACCTACCTGTCGGCGCTGCCGGCGGCCCCGGCGGCTCCGCCGGCCACCAGCAACCTCAACCTCACTGCGGGAGAGGTCAAGCCGGTCCTCGCGATCGTTCCGGTCGGGAGCGACGGGGCGATCCACATCTACAACGCGGCCGGGTCGACCGACGTGCTCGTCGATGTGTCGGGGTATCTCCTCGCTGGGGTCGACGAGTCCTCCCGCGCGGGGCGTGTGGTGCCGCTGTCCTCCCCGGTCCGACTGATCGACACCCGGCTCCCCGCCTGGGGTGACGCGCCGCTGTCGGCCTCGGGTCGGCGGGACTTCAGTTTCGGCGCCTTCGTCGCCGACGTCGCGCTCGCCGGAGAGGCCATCGGCGCCCAGTCGGCGGTCATCGGCAATCTCACGGCCACCGGTCTCCGCGGCGACCCGACCTCGTCGGGCGCGTCGACCTACCTCAGCGTGTATCCGAGCCCGGTCGGTGCCGACCGCCCGCCGCAGGTGTCCTCGGTGAACCTGACGGCGGGACTCGACGTGCCGAACCTCGCCCTGCTGCGGTACGGAGGGCCCGCTGACGACCCCCACCGGGTGCGGTTCTTCAACGCCTTCGGACAACTCGATCACCTCTTCGACGCCAGCGCGGTCGTGCTCGCCGACTGAGTCGCGCCGACATCGGCCGGGACCTCGACCATGGCGACCCCGCCCCCGGTGTGCGAGGAGCAGGTCGGCGGCGCGGTGAGGGGGATCAAGGTGGTGATCCGCCGACCGCATCGGGGACACCGCCATGCGACGCGGCGTCGCGGAGGTCGCGTCGGGGTCGTCCGGCGTCGTCCGCCGCGCCTCGACCGGGTCGTTCTCGGGGTGGGTTGGCTGCTCATGCCTTTCCAGCGGTAGCGATGAGTACGACGATTCGCAAGCCCTCCGAGGCCGATCGGATCGGTTACCCCTACGGGGTAAAAAAATCTCGATTCGGGGCAGTTTCGGTAGGATGTGGCCCACGGCGGGCTGACAGATCGGTGCCAGGAGGCCCCGGCCCGTACCTCCCCAACCGACCCCGCGCAGCGGTGACCCCGCGACGCCGGAACCCCAGGAGCCCGCCATGAGCACCACCGAGACCCGCATATCCGCTGACCGCGACTTCCGCGTCGCCGACCTCTCCCTCGCCCCGTTCGGCCGCAAGGAGATGCTCCTCGCCGAACACGAGATGCCCGGCCTGATGGCCATCCGCCGCGAGTTCGGCGCCGCCAAGCCGCTGGCCGGAGCCCGCATCTCGGGTTCGCTGCACATGACGGTGCAGACGGCCGTCCTCATCGAGACGCTCACCGCCCTCGGGGCCGAGGTGCGATGGGCCTCATGCAACATCTTCTCCACCCAGGACCACGCCGCCGCCGCGGTCGTCGTCGGACCCGACGGCACCGAGGACGACCCCCAGGGTGTGCCGGTGTTCGCCTGGAAGGGCGAGACCCTCGAGGAGTACTGGTGGTGCACCGAGCAGATGATGACGTGGGAGGGCTACGACGGCCCCAACATGATCCTCGACGACGGTGGCGACGCCACGCTGCTGCTCCACAAGGGTGTCGAGTACGAGGCCGAGGGCCAGGTTCCCGACCCCACCGAGGCCGGCAACGCCGAGCTGGCGATCATCCTCGGTCTGTTGCAACGCACCCTCAAGTCCGATCCCACCAAGTGGACCCGGATGGCCGCTCACATCAAGGGGGTCACCGAGGAGACCACCACCGGGGTGAAGCGCCTCTACAAGATGGCCGCCGACGGTCAGCTGCTCTTCCCGGCGATCAACGTGAACGACTCGGTCACCAAGTCGAAGTTCGACAACCTGTACGGCTGCCGTCACTCACTCGTCGACGCGATCAGCCGCGCCACCGACGTCATGCTCGGCGGCAAGGTGGCCGTCGTCTGCGGCTACGGCGATGTCGGCAAGGGGTGCGCCCAGTCGCTCCGCGGTCAGGGTTCGCGGGTGATCGTCACCGAGATCGATCCCATCAACGCCCTGCAGGCCGCGATGGAGGGTCTCGAGGTGCGTCCGCTCGACGAGGTGATGGCGACCGCCGATCTGTTCGTCACGGCGACGGGCAATGCCGATGTCATCACCGTCGAGCACATGCAGAAGATGAAGCACAACGCGATCGTGTGCAACATCGGCCACTTCGACAACGAGATCGACATGGCCGGCCTCGCCCGCTCCGGCGCGGTTCGCGACGAGTTGAAGCCCGGCACCGACGTGTGGCACTTCGACGACGGGCATCAGGTGATCGTTCTCGCTGAGGGACGGCTGGTGAACCTTGGGTGCGCGACCGGGCATCCGAGCTTCGTGATGAGTTGTTCCTTCTCGAACCAGGTCATCGCCCAGATCGAGCTCTTCAACCATCCCGAGCGCTATCCGCTCGGCGTCTACGTGCTCCCGAAGCACCTCGACGAGAAGGTCGCGCGCCTGCATCTCGATGCCCTCGGTGTTCGCCTGACGAGCCTCTCGGACGAGCAGGCCGAGTATCTCGGCGTCGAACCCTCGGGGCCGTTCAAGCCCGAGCACTACCGCTACTGATCGGGCTCCGACCCGGGTTGGGTCGGGGGTGAGGCGACCGCGGGTCTCGGTCGGGGAGGGGTGTCACACCCCTCCCGCAGACTGAACGCATGTTCGATCGAGTTCCTCGCTCCCGAGTCCACGCGTCCCCAGCCGGCAGCCTCCGGGGCAGCACAGCACGGACCGACACAACCCCGACCGAGATCTCGGTGGTGCCCGACGGCTCCGCTGACGCATCCCCGCTGCGGGGGTGGAGTGCTCTGCGCTCACTGCTCGCATCGGTGCTCACCGTGAGGTGCGCCGGCTGCGCGGCCCCCGGAGCGCCGATCTGCCCGACCTGTCGCTTCGCGTTGCTCGGGCGGCCGCCGCGCCGCCCCGGGGTGCTGGTGGCGGTGCCGTTCACCGGTCGGGCCCGGTCGGTGCTGCTCGGGTTCAAGTTCCACAACCGGCGCGCGGTGGCCGGCCATCTGGCCGGTCTCGTGCGACGACGTCTGGCGCAGGCCGGGGTGCGGCCCGGGATCGACATCGACGTCGTCACGTGGGCCCCCACCGGAGACGCCCGGCGCCGTCAGCGGGGCTTCGACCAGGCCGAGCTCATCGCTCGACACCTCGCTCGTCAGCTGGGTCTCCCGTGTCGGCGGCTCCTCACCCGCGAGGAGCACTCCGGCCCCCAGACCGGCCTCTCCCGGTCCGAGCGTTTGCAGGCACCCGGCTTCCGCGCGCGTCTCGACCGGCCGGGCCG
>RGGX01000065.1 GCA_010024485.1 Actinomycetota bacterium
GCCGACCGATCGGTCGGCGATCTGCAACGGGATGGACGGCACCCCGTGTCGATCGTCGCCGGCGAAGACCGACTCGATGAGCGGGGCGAAGGTCGGAAGGTCGGCGCACAGCACGACGATGTCGCGCAGTTCGTAGCGCGGTGCGCCGTCGTCATCGATCTCGGAGAGGAGATGCAGGATGTGGTCGCGGAGGACCTCGACCTGTCGACCAGCCCCGAAGGTGCGGTGCCAGACCAGCGTCGAGTCGACTGCCACCTCGGTGCGAGCCGGTTCGTGGTGATCACCGGCGATGTCGCGTTGCAACGCGACCAACAGTGACGGGTCACGGTCGTCGTTGGACGGCACCACCTCGATCGCGGCGTCGGTCTCGGCCCGCACCGCGTCGAGGAGCAGGGTCTGACCCTCATCGGCGGTGCGGCCCCACAATTGTGACAGGGGATGCCCTCCCGCCAACAACGCCTCGTCGCTGCGCGGCACGGGGTGCGCGAGCGGTGTCGTCCAGGCCGAGTGCAGCCGATCCCACCGGACCAGTGAGGGGGTGACGGTGTGGATGTCGACCTGGCGGTGACGGGAGACGCCGATGACCACCTCGAGCAGGCTGCGCGGCATCGAGGTGATACCGAAGACGGAGATCCGCTCGGGCAGTCGCGCTTCGGGGTCGGGGCCCTCCGCACGGAGGCGCTCGAGTCGGTCTCGGATCTGCTCGGACTCGGGCACTCCGAGTCGGGCGATGAGCGCCCGCCAGAGATCGGCCTGCCAGATCTGGTGGGCCGGGAGCGGCTGGCCGTCGGAGGTGACGTCGCGACCCTCGGCCCATCGGGCGAGCATCGTCGGCCGATACATCTGGTAGCGGTCGAACAGATCGGCGACCGAGCGGGCTCGAACGACATCGTCGAGGCCATCGGCGAGCCAGAGCGATCGGATCGTCCAGGTGAGTCGATCGACGGTCCAGTCACCACCGAGGTCGTCGCCGAGCGCACGGGAGGCCAGCGCCGCCGGAAAGGTGAACTCGATGTTCGCGGTGATGCCGAGCCGCTCGGCCAAACGTTGAGCCAGCCAGTGGCGGACCCCAGCTGCGGGAACGACGATGAGTTCTGGAGCGAATGGGTCAGGCAGCGGCACCCGAAGCCGATCGGCGAGCCCGTCGACGAGATCGTCGAGCCGCTCGCCGACCCTCAACAGAGCTCCCACCGGAGCGACAGTACCCATGGGGTGTGAGAACGTCAGGCGACGTGCCATATGTGACGCTCGTCGACATCGGGCATGATCGTGAGGTGACCAGTGCGCACCTCCTTCCGAGACGGCCACCTCGGCGCCGAGCTGAGCAGTCGAGGGCCCTCGCGAAGATCGACGCGCTCGTCACCGAGACCGTCCGGGTGCTCGAGTCCGAGGGCGAGGCCGGCGTCCGGGTCGCCGATGTCTGCGACCGGGTCGGTGTCTCCTACGGCACCGTGTACCACCACTTCGGTGACCGCGAGGGGCTCATCCGGGCCGCGCAGTTCGCACGTCTCCGGGCCCAACCCGAGCAGGACATCGACGCGTTCGCGGCGGCGCTCGATCGAGTCGGTGACGGCGGCGGCGACTTCATCGACTCACTGATGGAGATCTGCCGCGCCATCGCCTCCTCAGACCGAGGACCGGTGCGCCACATCCGCACCAGTGTCCTCGCCTCCACCCATGCCCGACCCGAACTGCGCGAACCGGTCGATGAACTCGAGACGAACGTCATGGACGACCTCGAGCGCACGGTGGCACGAGCACAGGAACTCGGCATCGCCGATCCGAGCCTCGATGCGAGGGCGATCGCGGCGTACCTCGCGGCCGTCTCCTACGGGTTGGTCCTCGTGGAGCACATCGACCGGCGACCGTCGGACGAGGCGCTCGCGCAGGTGATCCTGCGCGGCTTCACCGCCTTCATGCCCGACTGACATCGTCGCCCCTCCCACGGTGGGGACCCGCCGGTAGCATCACGGTGCCCCGCCCTCGTAGCTCAGGGGATAGAGCATCGGCCTCCGGAGCCGTGTGCGCAGGTTCGAATCCTGCCGAGGGCACCACTCGCGCAAGACGGCGATCAGAGCGACGACACGTCGAAGCCGTAGGGCAGTTCGAGTCGGTTCGCAGCGAGCAGTTCGGCATTCGACAGGATCTCGCGGGTCGATCCGTCGGCCACCACCCGTCCCCCGCTGACGATCATGGATCGCGGACAGGTCTGCAGGGCGAACGGCAGATCGTGGGTCACGACCAACTGCGTCTGGGGTAGGCCGGCGAGCAACTCGGCGAGTTCGCGACGCCCGACCGGGTCGAGGCCGGAGGTGGGTTCGTCGAGCACCAGGGCGTGCGGATCCATGGCGAGCACGGTCGCGATCGCCACCCGCCGCTTCTCGCCTCCGCTGAGATGGTGCGGGGTCCGGTCGATGAGCGCTTCAGCCCCGACCTGTCCGAGGGCACGTTCGACGACGGCGTCGAGTTCGGCGCGGGGCACACCGAGGTTGGCGGGTCCGAAGGCGACATCCTCCCGGACGCTCTGCATGAACAACTGGTCGTCGGCGTCCTGGAAGACCGCGCCGACCCTGCGGCGGATCTCGGGCAGGTTCTCCTCCCCCATCTCCAGGTCACCGATCCGGATCGACCCGAACTGCAGTGTCAGCAGCCCGTTCAGGTGCAGCACGAAGGTGGTCTTGCCGGAACCGTTCGGCCCGAGCAGTGCGACCCGCTCACCCTCAGCGATCGACGCGGACAGCCCGTCGAGGACGTGGTGGTGTGAACCCGGGTAGGTGAAGCGGAGGTCGCTCACCTCGATGGTGGTGCAACTCACAGCACCACCGCCGAGAGGAGCGCCGCGAGGGCGACGACCGGGGGTAGGGCGGCCCGCGCCCAGTCGGCGCCGGGTGTCGCGCGTTCCTCGGTGTCGGGCATCGTGCCGCTGAATCCGCGCGAGAGCATCGCCTGATGGACCCGCTCACCCCGCTCGTAGGAGCGGACGAAGAGCGCGCCGGCCGAGGAGGCGATCGGTTTGGCCTGCCAGAGCCATCGGGGGTCGTGGCAGCGAGCGGTCATCGAGGTACGCATCCGACCCAGCTGATCGACGAGAAGGTCGAGGTACCGCATCATGAACGACATGATCGACACGAGCACGCGGGGCACGCGCAACCGTGTGAGTGCCTTCAGGATCTCGGGCACCGATGTGGTCGCCGAGAGGATGATGCTCGCGGTCGCGCCGATGGACGCCTTCGCGGCGACGTTCCAGGCCCCCCAGAGGCCATCCCGGGACAACCCGACGCCGAGGACGTCGACCTCCTCACCGCCGGCCACGAACGGCACGAGCACCGCGAAGGTCAGGAAGGGAATGATGACCGCGAGCCTCGCGAGCAGGACCCGCGTCGGCACACCGGCCAGGGCGACGATCGAGATGGCGACGGCGGCGTGGACCCCGAACGCCCAGATCTGCTCACGCGGCGTGAGGGCCACACAGATCACGAAGGCGAACGTCGCGACGACCTTGGCCTCCGGGGCGAGTCGGTGCACCGGAGAGTGGCCGTGTACGACGAGGTGGCCAACACCGCCCACGCGGCCCTCGACGTGTCCTCCGGCCATCGCCTCAGGCGCCCGCGCGGCCGCGTCCCTGGCGGGCAGCGCTGATCAAGCCAAGGCCGACGAGCAGCGTGATGAGCACCCCGGAGACACCGGCGACCGCGAGGCTGAGGGTCTCGTTGCCGACCCCTGAGGTGGCGTAGTCGCTGAAGATGCTCGAGTCGAGGGCATGATCGCGACCGGCTTCGATGAAGCCCTCGTCGATCGCCACCTTCTCGAGCCCGTCGGGGTTGTCGACGGCGAACTGACTGACGACCGTCGCGAACACGACCGCCACGAACAGCCCACCGAACACGAAGGTGCGGCGGCCGACGCGGCGCTCCGCTGAGAGCTGCGCCGCGTCGAGGTCGGAGGCACCGGTGACGAGGTCCGGGCGGGCCGCGAGAACCGCACCGACAGCGAGCGCGGAGATGATCGCCTCACCGACACCGATGAGCACGTGAACGCCCACCATCGCGCCGAAGACGGTGTCGAAGGGCACCTCAGCGCTCGCGCCGAACAGCCACTGCACCGAGAACGCGGCAGCGGAGAGCACGACCGAGACGAGGGCGGCGATGGCCGTCGCCCCCATGACCCCGGCCGCATTCCTCGGCATGACCCTGCGCAACAGGCGGAACACCGCCCAGCCGCCGAACGCGGTCACAGTCGCCATGTTGATGACGTTGTATCCGAGGGCGGTGAGGCCGCCGTCGGCAAAGAGCAGGGCTTGCACGACGACCACAACGGTGACGACGAGCGACCCGACCCACGGTCCGAGGAGGATGGCGGCGAGCGCCCCACCCATCAGGTGGCCGGTGGTGCCAGCGGCGACCGGGAAGTTGAACATCTGCGCAGCGAAGATGAAGGCGGCGGCGATCCCGGCGAGGGGCACCTGACGGTCACCGAGTTCGCGTCCGCTCACCCTGAGGGCGAGTGCCACGAAGACGAGGGCGATGACGGCGGTGGCGAGGGCGACGGGCGCTTCGAGAAACCCATCGGGGGCGTGCATGGCGATCATTCGGTGTGACTCCGTGTCGAAGGGGCGACCCTCAACGTAGTGACAACCGATCACTCCTGCAATTCGTTCGCAATACATTCACCCGCCGTGTTCCAGCCCCGCGTCGGCCGACGGACTCGGGTGGCGACCCCAGGCCCTAGGGTCGCCCTGTGGGACTCGAGGACATCCTCCGAGAGCGGGACTTCCGGCTCACCCGACCACGCCGGGTGGTGTGGGAGGTGCTCACCGAGAGCGAGCGTCACCTGAGCGCCGCGGAGATCGCCGAGGAGGTCCACCGCCGTGACCCGGGCATCAACGTCTCCTCGGTGTACCGGACCCTCGCCCTGCTCGCCGAGCTCGACCTCGTCCGCGAGTCGCGCCTCACGGAGACGAGCACCTGGGAACCGGCCCACGCCGACGCCGTCATCCACCTGGTGTGCGAGAACTGCGGAGCGACGCGGCACCACGACGCAGCCCTCGTGGAGGACCTTCGCGCCCAGATCTCGGCCACAGCTGACTTCGCGCCGTCGGTCATCGACGTGAGGGTGTTGGGCACCTGTGTCGCATGCCCAGCGCCGTCAACCGCCGAGTGAGCCGAACTCCGCCCACTCGGAGTCACTCCAGTTGGCGCGCAGTTCGGCGGTGACGAAGTCAGACGTCCATCGCACCATCTCGAACCAGGGGAGATCGGCGCTCATCGTCTCGGTGAACGCCATACCCGAGAGGACGAGCGCCACATCCTCGATGTGCAGTTCGACCTCACGGTCGGGGCCTTCACCGGTCTCCAGCTCGACCGGATCCCACCAGCCGATCATCCGACCCTCGAGATCGACGAGGTGCTCGGTGTCGACGGGCCAGTCCGAGGGGCCGGAGACCCCGGTGAGCGAGTCGAACAGGATGCCGAGGATCTGCCAGACGGCGGCCGCTGCCTCGGTGGAGAGCGTCACACGGCGGGGACGGGTCATGGGGTGCCGAAGGCCGACGGCGGCAACTCCGACTCGCCGTCAGCCACACCGCGCACCATGCGCTCAGCGACGGCCTCGGGCGTGAGGCCCGTCGGAAAACGGGGGGCGGCACCGAAGATCGCGCGATCGGCCAGACCGGTCTCGGTGTGAGGTGGGCGGGCATCGAGCACGTTCACCCGCCGCGACCTCAGTTCGCGTCGGAGGACACCGCACGCCGCGGAGAGGCCGGCCTTCGCGGCCGTGTAGGTCGAGGTGCCCGGGATCGGCGTATCGACGATCGCTCCGGTGAGCACCGCGATCGTGCCCCCATCCTCGACCGCTGGCGCGACCTCACCGATAAGGGCGAGCGGAGCCGCCAGATCGACAGCGAGCAGGGTGGCGATGTCACCGGCCCGTAGAACCGACGCCGGACCGAAGCCGACCACACCGGCCGCGATGACCACCAGGTCGAGACCACCGAGCGCACCGAGCGCGTCGTCGATGATGCGCTCCCGATCGGATGAGACCGTGAGGTCGGCCTGGACGTGCACGGTCGCGCCGACCCCGGCGAGTTCACGGCGTCCAGAGGTGACCACGCGAGCGCCGCCAGCGACGAGGCGTTCGGTGATCGCCGATCCGAGACCGCCCGTAGCGCCCACAACAAGGGCGCGCGCGCCATCGATCGAGAGTCCGGAGGGGGGATCCATGGCCAGAGTCTGGGGGTTCCGACCCCTGGCTCGCACCTCGTGCGCTTGCCCCCGCGGACTACCGTCGCCGCCATGAGGAGAACGGTCAACGATCTGGTTCGCGAGGCCAAGGCCCGCATCGAGGAGTTGTCCGTCGCCGAACTCGAGACGGAGGTCGCTGCCGGGTCGTGCATGGTGATCGACATCCGCGACTTCCGCGAGCGCCTCGAGCGCGGAGCGATCCCGGGCGCGGTGTCGGCACCACGCGGGATGCTCGAGTTCTGGTTCGACCCGGAGAGCCCGTATCACCGCGAGTCGTTCACCTTCGACCAGCGCTACGTCCTCTACTGCGCGGGTGGCCAGCGGTCCGCGCTCGCGGCGGCAGTGTTGCGCGACATCGGCTTCGACGATGTGGCCCACCTCGAGGTCGGGTTCAACGGGTGGGCCGAAGCCGGCGGTGCCGTCGAGGACGTCTCCGCCGACTCCAAGTGGGTCAAGCGCTCCTGAGCAACTAGTCGGCACGGACCGCGCGTCGGCGATCACTCGGTTCCGGGGTTCGACGGTGCCGGGAAGTGCCGTCGGTGGGTCACCAGCCAAATGAGCGGGCACAATGTGGGGGTGACCCTCGTGAACAGCTCTCCCCGGACGATCGGCGATCTCGGAGAGGTCGGCCCG
>RGGX01000066.1 GCA_010024485.1 Actinomycetota bacterium
CTCTCGACGAGCACCGATGACGCCACCCCGTTGCGCTACGCGTCCATGCCCGGGTTCTCCCCCACCGCCTCGCACACCCTCGTCGAGACCGCCGTCGGGCTGTCGCGCGACTCGGGAGCGACCGTGCACGTCGGCCCCATCGTGACCAGTGGACTCTTCTACGACTCCGACCCGACCACCTTCGCCACCTGGAAGCGCCTCGGGCACATCGGCGTCGAGATGGAGGCGGCGATGATGTACACCGTGGCCGCCGTCCACCGCCTCGAGGCCCTCGCGATGATGACCGTCTCCGATGTGCTCGGGGATGACGGCGAGTCGGTGCGCATCAGCGACGAGGAACTCCGTCGGGGAGTCGACGACATGATGCGCATCGCCTGTCGGGTCGCGACGAGCGCCTGAACGCGCCCCTCAGCATCGGAACGGTCAGATCAGACCGAGTTCGCGCACCGCGTCGCGCTCCTCGACGAGCTCTCCCGTCGAGGCATCGATCTTCGACCGGCTGTAGTCGTCGATCTCGAGGCCCTGGACGATCTCGTAGGCGCCGTCGCGGCACACGCACGGGAACGAGGAGATGATCCCCTCGGGAACCCCGTAGGAGCCGTCCGACGGGATCGACATCGACACCCAATCGCCGTCGGGGGTGCCGAGCGACCATGAGCGGATGTGGTCGACCGCGGCGTTGGCCGCCGACGCCGCCGATGACGCGCCACGGGCGTCGATGATCGCCGCCCCGCGCTTGGCGACCGTCGGGATGAACGTCTGGTCGACCCACTCGTGGTCACCGACCGCCTCATAGGCGTTGCGCCCGCCGACCTCGCAGTGGAAGAGGTCGGGGTACTGGGTGGTCGAGTGGTTCCCCCAGATCGTCATACGACGCACGTCGTTGACGCTGGCGTCGAGACGCTGCGCGATCTGGGTGACAGCCCGGTTGTGGTCGAGGCGGGTCATGGCGGTGAACCGGCCCGGGTCGAGATCGGGTGCGTTCGACATGGCGATGAGCGCATTGGTGTTGGCCGGGTTCCCGACCACCAGGACCTTGACATCGCGACTCGCCGAACGCGACAGCGCCTCGCCCTGGGGTTTGAAGATCCCGCCGTTGGCAGCGAGGAGGTCGGAGCGCTCCATGCCCGCCTTGCGCGGCATCGCACCGACGAGGAGAGCGACATCGGCATCACCGAAGGCCACATCGGCGTCGTCGGTGCAGGTGATCGAGTCGAGGAGCGGGAACGCCGAGTCGTCGAGCTCCATACGCACCCCCTCGAGGGCGCCGAGCGCCGGCGTGATCTCGAGGAGCTGCAGGGCGATCGGCGTGTCCGGCCCGAGCATGGAACCGGAGGCGATGCGGAACAGGAGGGAGTAGCCGATCTGGCCGGCTGCTCCGGTGACGGCGACGCGGACGGGGGTGGCGGAGGAACTCATACCGCGAGCGTACGCCCGGGGCCCAGCCGACCACCAACCCCGCAGGGCCGGCCCCTCATCTCACTGACCGGTCACATCGCGGATGAGGTTGGCGTAGAACACCTGGCCGTCGTCCGCGAGGTGGATCCCGTCGCCGGCGAAGCATTCACCGACACAGTTGCGGGCCTGCTCCTCCCAGTCGATCACGATGAGGTTGTCATCGGCCGCCGCGTCCCGGGCCTTCAGCAACTCGTTGTTGTGGTCCGTCCAGGCGAGGTCGCCACGGACGGTCAGCATCACCACCTGGACATCGGCGAGCGGGGCCAGGAAGGCATCGAGCGTCTCCTCGGAGAAGTAGCCGTTCGTACCGAGGTGGACCACGACGGCCTGACCGAAAACGTCGGCGTCGCGCAGCTGCTCCATGAACGGCACGGTGTCCTTCATCTGTCGACTCTGCTGGGCGTTCACCGTGTAGCCGCGCTCCGCGAGTATCGGCGCCGCGCCCAACATGACCGAGTCACCGATCGCGAGATACGGGATCGGCTCGCGGGCCGGGGCAACGCTGATCGGCGGCGCGGTCGTGGTGGTCTCCGCCACCGGCTCGGGGTCGGCCGGCTCGTCACCACTGTCCGCGATCGTGGTCGGTGTCGGCTCGGGAGCGACGGTTGTTCCGGTGGTCGCCGGATCCGCGAGGAGCTCAGAGATGTCGGTGACCGAGGACGAGCCCTCCAGGATGCTCTGCTCGATCTCGTTGAGTTCGAGATCCGCGGTCGCCACCCGCACACCGGAGACCACGGCGAGCACCGTCACGAGCGACAGCGTCATCACCACCAGACGGCGTGGGCCAGCCGCCGCTCGCCGACTGAAACGACGCCAGCTCTCCCCGAGATCACCCCGACGGATCGGCATCTCGAGGAAGCGGTAGGACGCCTCCGCCACCGTGATGGTCAGAACCATGGCGATCGCGAACTGCGCGACCGAGAGCGGCCGACCGGCGACACCGCGGATCACCTGGTAGATCGGCCAGTGGTACAGGTAGAGCCCATACGAGCGCGTGCCGACCCACAGCAACGGAGCCACGCCGAGGAGCCGACTCGTCACCGAGCGTCGATGGGCGATCGCCGCGATCACCGCCAGTGTCGCGAGACCGGTGAGCACGAACCCGCCCCGGAAGAGCGACGTGTCGGCGACGGTGGCCTCGAGGAGGCGATCGTCGACCATGAAGTGGTAGCGGACCAATGCGAGGGCGAGCCCGGCGAGGCCGAGCACCGCGATCACGTCGAGGAGGTATCCACGACCCGCCATCGGCCCTCGCATGACCGCGACCGGCCGCCACAACATGGCGAGCACCGCCCCGAGGAGGAGACCGGTCGACCGGGTGATCGTCGAGAGATAGAGGGAGTCAGCCTTCGAGATGCACCGGTCACCGAGCATCCAGTAGGCATCCGGGGTCTGCGAGCACTCAGCCACCGGACCGCCGTGCACCGCGATCGAGGTGAACAGCGTGATGACGACGACGGCGCCGAGCATCCACAGAACCGAGCGGGCGACCCGCCGTGTGCCCCGCCGGACCACCAGCATCATGACGATCGGCCACACGAGGTAGAACTGCTCCTCGACCGCGAGGCTCCACAGATGCCTGAGCGGCGCGAAGTCGCCCGATGAGGCGTATCCCGCCCCGACCCAGATCTGGAACCAGTTGGAGACGTAGAAGAAGCCGGCGATCAGATCCCCGCGCACCTTGCCGAGCGACTCCGGTCTGAACAGCGTGGTGTAGACCGCGAGGGCGATCATCACCGCGAAGAGCGCTGGGAGCAGGCGTCGGGCCCTGCGCATCCAGAAGGCGCCGAGATGGATGCGGCCGTCGCGCTCCCGCTCGGCCATGAGCAGCAGGGTGATCAGGTAGCCGGAGATGACGAAGAACACCTCGACCCCGAGGAAACCGCCCGGCAACCAGCCCGGATCGGCGTGGTAGATCATGACCGCGATGACCGCGATCGCGCGGAGGCCGTCGAGCCCCGGCAGGTAGGGCACGCTGCTGATCGTCACCCGGCGGGGACGCACGGCGCGGCTCAACTCAGACATGGACCCTCAGTATCGCCCCGAGGCGGTCGGATCGGCCGTCAGTGTCGGAAGTGACGCCGCCCCGTGAAGACCATGGCGATGCCGGCCTCGTCAGCCGCGGCGATCACCTCGTCGTCGCGAACGCTCCCCCCGGGCTGGATCACGGCACGCACGCCGGCCTCGACAGCGGCATCGAGACCGTCCCGGAAGGGGAAGAACGCGTCGCTCGCGCAGACCCCGCCCTCAGCGCGGCCGTCGGCGCGGGTGGCCGCGATTCGGGCCGAGTCGAGCCGGTTCTGCTGTCCGGCACCGATCCCGACGGCCTGGAGATCACGGGCGTAGACGATCGCGTTGGAGCTCACTGCGGCGCACACCCGCCAGGCGAAGCGGAGATCCGCCCAGAGCGCCTCGTCGGGCTCCGTCGCCGTGACCACCCGCCAGTCGGCGGCATCGAGCGCGACCTCGTCGGCGGTCTGCACCAGCAACCCTCCCCCGACCGGGCGCAAGTCGAAGCGCCAGGCATCGGGGGCGGGTGCCGACAGCACTCGAAGATTCGGCTTCGCTGAGAGGATCTCGAGCGCGGCCGGCTCGAAGGAGGGCGCGACGACGACCTCGGTGAACACCGGTGCGAGATCCTCGGCCATCGCCGCTGTCACCGGTCGGTTGGCGGCGACGATGCCCCCGAAGGCGCTCACCGGGTCGCAGGCGTTCGCGCGCACGTAGGCCTCACCGATGTCGTCGGCGACAGCGACACCACACGGATTGGCGTGCTTGACGACCACCACCCCGGGGTCGTCGAAGGAGTGGACGAGTCGGCTCGCCGACTCGGTGTCGTAGAGGTTGAGGTAGCTGAGCGCCTTGCCCTGATGCTGCTCGGTGGCATCCCACCAGCCCCTGGGCGAGGTCGTGTCCCGATACCGGGCTCCGACCTGATGCGGATTCTCCCCGTAGCGGAGTACCTCGGCGCGTTCGAGCGAGAGGTGCACGGTGCGAGGGAGCGGATCATCATCGTCACCGGTCTCGTCGAGCCAGCGCACGATGGCCGCGTCGTAGCCGGCGGTGGTCGAGAAGGCGTCGCGGGCCAGTCGCCTCCGGGTCGCCTCGCCCACCGAACCGGTCGACGTGATCTCATCGAGCACCGGCGCGTAGTCGTTCGTGTTCACCACGACGGCGACATGGGCGTGGTTCTTCGCCGCCGCCCGAACCATCGCCGGCCCACCGATGTCGATGAGTTCGATGCCCGGGTCGGAGGAGAACGGATAGAGGTTGACGACCACCAGGTCGATGGGCTCGATGCCGTGGGCCTCCATGTCGGCCCGGTGCGCCGCATCGGTCGGATCGGCGAGCAGACCGCCGTGCACCCGCGGGTGGAGGGTCACCACGCGATGTCCGAGGATCGCCGGCACGCCGGTCAGGTCGGCGACATCGGTGACCTCGACGCCGGTCGCGGCGATCTCGCGCGCCGTTCCCCCGCTCGAGACGATCCGCCAACCGAGACGGTGGAGGGCCGCGGCGAACTCCGCGACACCGGACTTGTCGTAGACGGAGAAGAGCGCGGTGGGCACGAGGTGAACCTAGACCGGGTCACCCTTGACGTTCTGTACGAGCAACCGGCACGCCCGTCGTGCGGGGCGACTCAGAGCGAGGCGACGATCTCGGCCATGAGTTCCCCGGCCTCCGTCGGGTTCTGACCGACCCGGACACCGGCAGCCGCGAGGGCCTCCATCTTGCCCTGCGCGGTTCCCTTGCCACCGGAGACGATCGCGCCGGCGTGTCCCATCTTCTTGCCGGCGGGAGCCGTCACACCGGCGATGTAGGCGCTCATCGGCTTCGAGACGTTGGCCGCGATGAACTCTGCCGCCTCCTCCTCGGCCGATCCGCCGATCTCGCCGATCATGATGATCGCGTGGGTCTCGGGGTCGGCCTCGAACTCGCGGAGGCAGTCGATGAAGTTGGTGCCCGGCACGGGGTCGCCGCCGATGCCGACGCAGGTCGACACGCCGATCCCCTTCTCCTTCAGCTCGTGGAGCGCCTGATAGGTGAGCGTTCCCGAGCGACTCACGATGCCCACGTTGGGCCCGTCAGCGCTCGGAGGCAGAGCGATCTCGCCCGCGGTGATCCCGATATTGCACTTGCCGGGGCTGATGATGCCCGGGCAGTTCGGCCCGAGCAGGCGCGTACCGGGATGGTCGCGGACCAGCGTGTTGTAGACCCGCGCCTCGTCCTGGGCGGGGATCCCCTCGGTGATGCAGACCACGAAGCCGACGCCAGCGGAGGCCGCCTCGAGGATCGCCGCTGGCGCGGCCTTGGGCGGCACCGCCACGAAGGAGGCGTCGGCCCCGGTCGCGGCGACAGCATCGGCGACGGAGTCGAACACCGGGATGCCCTCGACGTCCTGGCCGCCCTTGCCGGGGGTGACGCCCGCGACGATGTTGGTTCCGTAGTCGCGGTTGCGCAGACCGTGGTACTTGCCCTGGCCGCCGGTCAGTCCCTGGACGATGACCTTGGTGTCTGAGTTGACGAAGATCGACATGTTGGCTCGCAGTTCTCCTTGGCGGTTCGGATCAGTTCTGGCCAGCGAGGGCCACGGCCGCGCGGGCGGCGTCGAGCATGGTCGGCTCGGAGCGCAGACGCGACTCCGGGATCCCGGCCTCGGCGAGGATGCGTCGACCCTCCTCGGCATTGGTGCCATCGAGGCGGATCACGATCGGCGCGCGGAGCTCCACCCGGCCGAGCGCCTCGACGATCCCCTTGGCGACCTCCTCACCTCGGGTGATGCCACCGAAGATGTTGATGAAGATCGACCGCACCTCCTGATCGAAATTGATCACCTCGAGTGCTGCCGCCATCACGTCGGCGTTCGCCCCTCCCCCGATGTCGAGGAAGTTGGCCGCCGTTCCACCGACCTGGTTGACGACGTCGAGCGTCGACATGGCCAAGCCGGCGCCGTTGGCGATGATGCCGACCGACCCTTCGAGGCCGATGTACTGCAGGCCGTTCTGCTTGGCGAGCTGCTCACGATCGTCGAGGATCTCGGTGGCCGCGTAGGCCTCCCACTCGGGATGACGGAACGAGGCGTTCGCGTCCAGGCTCACCTTGGCGTCGAGCGCGTGCACCTCGCCGGTCGGCTTGAGGATGAGCGGGTTGATCTCCGCGAGATCGCAGTCGCCCTCGGTGAAGCAGCGATAGAGCTTGACCAAGATGTCAGCGGCCCCATCGAGAGCGCGCTCCGGCAGTTTCGCGTCGACGGCCGCCTGAC
>RGGX01000067.1 GCA_010024485.1 Actinomycetota bacterium
GACAACTCCTCGACCGGCCTGACGGCCAGCACAGATTCAGATGGCGCCGTGCCTAACACCGCTTGTGATCTGGCAAAAGGATCATGATCCTCGCGACAGGATGGAGAGAGCCTCCGAGGCCATGTGAGAACCTGAGCCGCGAGGGCGGCTGACGGATCGCGCAGAGCCAGCCGTCCGGAGTCTCTACAGCGGTTGCGCCGCTAGGGTGCCTGACGGAGGGCATAGAGCCAGCCGTCCGCAGTGCCCACATAGAGCGTGCCGTCCTCGCCGAGATGTTCACCGAGGGAGTCGATGTGGTGCGACTGAACCTGTCGCACGGCCCGCTCGAGGACCACCTCGAGCGGCTCCGGACCGTGCGGGCGGCGGCTGAGGACAGCGGACGGGAGATCGGTGTGTTGGCTGATCTCCCCGGTCCGAAGATCCGCGCGGGACGTTTCCCCGAGGGTGGGGTCGCGCTCAGCGCCGGGTCGCTCGTTCGACTCGAGTCAGGGGCTGGTGGGAGCGACGCGGGGACGATCCGCGTCGACTACCCCGAGTTGCTCGGCGACCTGATGGCCGGTGACCGCGTGGTCCTCGGTGACGGGGCGATCTCGCTCACGGTCGTCGAGGAGTCGGAGGGCTCGTTGTTGGCGCGGATCGACACCGGCGGGCGGGCCCAGGGCGCGCCCGGGGTTCACCTGTCCTCGGAGCGACTGAGGTTGGCCACGCCGACGGAGGAGGACCTCGAACTGGCCGAGGCGATGGCCTCGGCAGGGGTGGAGTTCATCGCGGTGTCGTTCGTGCGCACCGCCTCCGACCTCGAGCCCGTCCGGCAGGTGGTGGCCGGTCGGGCCTCCCTGGTCGCCAAGATCGAGACGAGCGCCGCCCTCGCCGACCTGGTGCCGATCGTCGAGTCCGCCGACGCGATCATGGTCGCCCGCGGTGACCTCGGCATCGACTGCCCTCTCGAGGACGTGCCCCACCTCCAGAAGGCGATCATCCGAGAGTGCGTCGAGCGCGGGGTCCCGGTGATCACCGCGACGCAGATGCTCGAGTCGATGGTGACCGCGCCGTCCCCGACGCGGGCGGAGGTGAGCGATGTGGCGAACGCGGTGTTCGACGGCACCGATGCGCTCATGCTCTCCGGGGAGACGGCGATCGGCCACGACCCGGTCGCGGTGGTGAGGCAGATGGCCTCGATCGCGGAGCGCTCCGAGCGGGAGGCCGGTTATCGGGCCTGGGCTGACCGGCTCGGTCGGACGCAGCGGACCCGGTGGGACTCCTCCACCGATCGGATCACCGCCGCGCTGAGCCACGCCGCCTCGCTCGCCGCCCGGGACACCGAGGCCACGGCCATCCTGTGCTGTACACGTTCGGGTCGCACCGCTCGGGCGATGGCTCGGTTCCGCCCGACCGCGGCGCTCATCGGGCTGTCCCCCGATCCGGCCACCGTCCGCGCCATGTCGCTCTCCTGGGGTGTCGACCCGATCCCGGTCGACACCTACTCCAGTACCGATGAGATGGTCTGGTACGCGGTGGAGACCGCGGTGCGTCGCGGTCGGGTGGCTCAGGGTGAGACCGTGCTCGTGCTGGCGGGCGCACCCGATCGGTCGAGCGATGCCGCCGCCGATGTGCTGCGCATCGTCCGGGTGGACTGAACGAGACGTGTCCTCAGACCACTCCGAGATCTGGTCGACGGCCTCCGGCCCCCCGGAGGCACCGGCGATGTGCATCGTCCACGGGTCGATGGATCGGTCCACCGGCATGATGCGACTGGCGCGACGGGTCGATCACGCCGCGCGGGTCGTCCGGTTCGACCGTCGCGGCTATGGCCGGTCGCGTGGTCATCCGGGGCCGTTCACCCTGGCGGCGAATGTCGACGACCTCGTGACTGTGATCGACCGGCACCTCGCGGGTCGATCGGTGCACCTCTTCGGTCACAGTTTCGGCGGTGATGTCGTGTTGGCGTCCTGCGCTCGCCTCGGTGAGCGCGTCGCGAGCGTGACGGTCTTCGAGCCGCCGCTGTCGTGGCTGCCCTGGTGGCCGGCCGGCACCTCGAGTCTGCTGGTCGACGAGGAGGGCCGGCGGGTCGACGACAGCGAGGCCGCGGCCGAGCGGTTCATGCGTCGGTTGATCGGCGACGCGCGATGGGAGCGACTGCCGCCGCGCACCCGCGCGGAGCGGCGCGCTGAAGGGAGGGCCCTCGTCGAGGAGCTTTCTGACCTTCGGCGTCGGCCGGCCTTCGATCCGGCCGACATCGCTGTTCCGGTGCTCGCCATGTGCGGGTCCCGTGGGGCCGATCACCACCGTCGGGCGGCGCGCGAGCTCGAGGCCGTCCTGCCGGGGAGCCGAGCCCATGAGGTTCCTGGTGCCCGGCACTTCGGACCGAACACGCACCCCGATGCCGTGGCCGCGGCCTGGCTCGACCATCTCGGGGTCGAGGGGCTCAGCGTCGCGACAGGATGAGGCAGATCAGGCCGGCCACCATCGCCACCGAGGAGAACCCGATGGGACCGGTGACGCCGAACCACTCGAAGAGCTGACCGCTCAGGGCGAGGGCCAGGGCGCGTGCGACGGTCCCCATGGCATTGCCGGCCGCGATCGCGCGACCTCGGGCGTCGGGTGCGGCTTCGGTCATCAGCGACAGCGACGAGACGAAGCCGAACTCGAAGCCGAGGATCAGCAGGAGGAGACCCGTCACGCCGAGCGCGACGACTCCGGCGCTCGACCCCGTTGCTCGGTCGGCGATCCACATGACGGCGGCGCCGATGAGCAGGACGACACCACCGGCGGCGACGGCGCGTCGCTTGCCGAGGCGGTCAGCGGTGAGGGCCACCGAACCGGAGGAGGCGAGCTCGACGGCCCCGATCGCGGTGGCCACGATCCCGAGACCGCCGGTCGCGAGGGCGAAACGCTCCTCGAGCCATGCGCCGGAGATCACGAACACGCTGAGACCCGATGCTGAGATGAAGGCCGCGGAGCCGAGTGCCGCCCATGCCGCTCTCGGCAGAGGAGCTGCTGGGGTGTTGCCGGTCTCACGGCGTCGCCGGAGCGGGCCCGCATCGGCTGGTGTCGGCACCCAGCGGGCCACGACGAGCAGTCCGATGGCGGAGGTGGCGGCGAGGGCGAGATAGGCAGCGCGCCATCCGAATCGGTCGATGAGCAGCGCGAGGAGCGGTGCCACGGCGAGGAGCGAGAGCGCCCAAGAGGTCTCGTAGGTGCCGACGGCGCGTCCTCGTGCGGAGAACTCGACCCGGTCGCCGATGAGGGCGAGACCGGCGACGGTGAGGTTGGCGACCCCGAGGATCAGCAGGACGACGGCGAGGGCGAAGGCCCACACCGTGCCGAGCAGCGCCACGAGCGATGACACGGTGACGAGTACGAGCGAACCGAGGAAGACCGTGCGGTGCCGACCGCGGTCGAGTGCCCCTCCGGTCAGGGTGGTGCTCAGGCCGGCGAGCTCGGCGGCACCCATGATCCCGGTGAGGGTGCCGACGCTCGCGTCGAAGGCGCGGCTGAGGGTCGGCAGGAACGGCGACATCCATCGCAGCGCGGCGTTCGACGTGGCTTTGCCGAAGGTGAGCGCTCCGAGCGTCGCCGCGAAGGGACGGGTGGGGGCCGGAGGCGACGACATCGGAGCGACTCAGGGGGCGAGCGTGACCGGCACGTCGATCTGCTGGCCGAAGAAACCACACTCGGCGACGGAGCCCGGTGATGCGACGGCCTCCCGAACCCGCTCGACGCAGTCGTCGAGGGCTGTTCGTTGCGACCATGCGGCCAGGGCCACGGCGGTCAGCACGACCCCGAACACCACCTTCTTGACGACGGCGGTGGAAGGCATGGTCAGATGGGGATGTGATGCGACATGATGAGGGCGTGTCGGACTCCTCATCATCTCAACCGATCGGGCTCTCAACGGGGCTTCCATCGACGGTCATTCCCGCGTTGGAGCCGGGGGTGCGACATCTGCTCTCCCAAGCGCTCTCCGTGCCGGCCGCGAGCCGTCGGGAGGCTGTGGCTGAGTTCGTCGCCGCGAATCCGCGGGTGCTCGACGGTTGGGCCGAACTCGGTGATCTCGGACGTGATGCTGTCGAGTCGTATTCGGCGTATCGCGTCGGTTACCACCGCGGACTGGATGCGCTTCGGGCAAACGGTTGGCGTGGATCGGGTTACGTGCGCTGGTCCTCGGAGTCGAACCATGGTTTCCTCCGTTGCCTGCTCGGCCTGCAGAACCGCGCCGCCGAGATCGGTGAGCTCGACGAGGCGGAGCGTTGCGCGCTGTTCCTCCTGCAGCTCGACCCGGCCGGTGTGCCCGACGCCGTCGGTCGGATCGCGACCAGCGGGGGTTGACCTGAGCGACACCCATCCCGCCCTTGCCGGTCTCCACGGTGTGGTGCTCACCGGTGGTGAGGGTCGTCGCATCGGCGGCCTGAAGCCGCTGGTCGACGTCGGTGGATCGCGCCTGGTCGACGCGGCGCTCTCGGCCCTCGAGCCGTGTCGCTCGGTGCGCCTGGTGGGTGGTGACGCGACCGAGCTGGGCGCGCTCGGCATCGAGGTCATCCCCGATCGTTGGCCGGGGGAGGGGCCGCTCGGGGGAATCGCCACCGCGCTCGCGGCGACCGCTGGCGATGTGATGGTGGTGGCCTGCGATCTGCCGGCTGTCGATCGGGACACGCTGGAGCGGATCGCGCTCGCCGGGGACCTCCCGGGGGTCGACGTCGCCGTCGGTTCCACCGATCGTCGTCAGCCGCTGCTGGCTAGGTGGAACGCCTCATCGTGTGGCCGGGTTCTCGAGGCGATGGCATCGGGGCAGCGTTCGCCGACCGATGTCCTCGCTGGTCTCGAGGTCGCGGAGGTGCCGGTCGAGGCGGAGGTCGCGGTCGACGTGGACGATGACCATGACCTCGCGTTGTGGCGCCGGGCACACGGTCGTGACGACGGGGTTGCTTCTAGGATCGAGCCGATGGCTGTCCGTGATGTGACCGTGGAGGACCTCGAGTCGGCGCTCGCCGCCGGTGCGACGCTGATCGATGTGCGGGAGCCCGCTGAGTACGCCGAGGCCCGGATCGAGGGTTCGACGCTCATCCCGCTGTCGACGGTGCCCGACAACGTCGAACGGTTCCGTTCGGACTCGACGGTCTACGTCATGTGCCGGTCGGGTGGTCGCTCGCTCGCTGCTTGCGAGTTCGTCGCGTCGCTCGGTCTCGACGTCGTCAACGTGGAGGGCGGCATCATGGCCTGGATCTCCTCGGGTCGTCCCGTCGCGTCGGGCGACTCGTGACGACCATCGCCCACGAATGGGTCGATGATCAGTCGGCCTTCGAGCGGATCCTCACGGAGGTCAGCGGGGTCGACCGCTACGCGATCGACACCGAGTTCCACCGCGAACGCACCTATTTCCCGGCGCTGGCGCTCGTGCAGATCGCCTGGGGGGACCGCATCGTCCTGGTCGACCCCCTCGCCGTCGATGTGACCGCGATGGCCGACCTGTTCCACAGTGAGGTGGAGGCGGTCTTCCACGCCGCCCAGCAGGACCTCGACGTTCTCACCTACGCCGTCGGCGCCGTGCCCGATCACTTCTTCGACACCCAGTTGGCGGGCGGGTTCCTCGGTTACGGGACGCCCTCGCTGGTCAGCCTGCTGAGCGCGGAGCTCGGTGTCTCCCCGGCGAAGGGCGACCGACTCACCGACTGGCTCCGGCGACCGCTCACGGAGGCGCAGCGCTCCTATGCCGCATCCGATGTGGCTCATCTCCTCCCCTCGACGTGCCGGTTCGACAGGTGCTCCCCGACCTCGCGGTCCTCGGGGTCTCCCAGCGGCAGCCGCGCGACGAGCGCGAGCTCGCCCAGGCCCGTGGGGTCGACGGTCGGCACACGAAGGGAGTGGTGGCCACCGAACTGCTCGCCGCGGTGGCCCGGGGCCTGGAGAACGAGCCTCCCCAGCCGCCCACCGGGGGCGACGAACTCGGTCGCGACCTGCGTCCCGCCGTGGCGCTCGTCTCGGCCTGGGTGAGTCAGATGGCGCGCGATGAGGCGATCGACACGGCGTTGCTCGCCACTCGGGCCGACCTGGTGTCGCTGCTCTCGGGGGATCCGGCCTCGCGTCTGGCGTCGGGTTGGCGAGCCGAGTTGCTCGGCGACGGCATCCGCTCGCTGGTCGAGGGCCGCGCGGGGCTCACCTTCGATGGCTCCGGTGGTCTGCGACTTGTGGGTGTCGATGCGGTAGGGTGACCGACGCCGTGTCGGCATCCCCCGATGGCCGGCCGGTTTTCATCGCACACCCGTCACAACACCTGGGAGCCCGACTGTGAAGAAGGGTCGACACCGTCGCTTCGAAGAGGCGAGGAAACTGAAGCAGGCAGGGCCAGGAGCCTTCGATCTCGGATTCGGCGAGCGTTCGACGCGTGCCGATGTCGTCGATGATGACGACGACGACGATTACGCCGCCCTGGCGGAGAAGTACGGCGTCACCTTCGACGATGACGACGACAGCGAGGACTGACGGCCCGAGCCGTCCCTGAGTCAGCCCCGACCGGCGTCGCCCCGACGCAGCGTCGGATGCTCCACCGGAACCCACGAGGCTCGCTCGAGGTGGCCGACCATCCGGTCGTAGACCTCCTCGCCGACGAGTTCGACGATCTCGTCCCGTGATGCCCGGTAGACGGGCTCGGCGCCGCTGAAGGCCTCGGTGGCCTCGGTGCACCACCAGTGG
>RGGX01000068.1 GCA_010024485.1 Actinomycetota bacterium
ACTCGGCCATCACCGCCGCCGACGCCCTCGATGAGGTGATCTTCGAGATCAACCTTGTGGAGGACGCCCGACGTATCGGGGACTGACCGGATCGCCATGGAGGAGTTCGGACCGGTGGTGTGCGCCATCGACATCGGCGGCACCAAGTTCGAGGTCGGGCTCGTCACCCTCGACGGGGCGCTGATCGACCGTGAACGCGGCGAGGTGGATCCTGATGTCGGCCCGCAGTCGCATCTCGCGATGCTCGCGGCACTGGTGTCATCGCAACTGGTCCGCGCCCGCGAACACCATCGTCGACAGGTGTTGGCGATCGGGATCGGATGCGCGGGTCCGATCGAGCCGAACTGCGCGACGGTCTCCCCGGTCAACATCGCCTCCTGGAACCGGTTTCCGTTGCAGGGTCATCTTGAGGAGTTGACCGGTCTTCGCGTCTTCGGTGATCTCGACGCGAAGGCGCTCGCTCTCGCTGAGGGGTGGCTCGGGGCTGCCATCGGGGTACGCAACTTCTGCGCGATGACCGTGTCGACGGGTATCGGCGGCGGCATCGTGATCGATGGAGAGCTCGTCGATGGCGACTCGGGCAATGCCGGTCACGTCGGCCACGTCATTGTGGAGCCCGGAGGTCATCGCTGTGGTTGCGGCGCCCGCGGATGCCTCGAGGCGGAGGCCTCGGGACTGGCCGTGCAGTCGCTCACGGGGCGACCCGCGACCGAGCCGACCTACGAGATCATGCAGCACACCGGTCGACTCGTCGGTCGGGGGGCCGCGATGCTGTGCAACTCGTTGGATCTGGACCTTGTCGTGATCGGCGGCGGTGTGGCCCTCGGATTCGGCGCGACGTTCTTCTTGGCCGCGCAGACCGAGCTCGACCTCATGTCGCAGGTGACCCTCGGCCCTCCTCCGAGAATCGTGCAGACCAAGCTCGGTGATCGCGGCCCCCTCGTTGGCGCCGGGGCGGTCGCATTGCGGGGACTCGGACGGGTCAACGCGCTCGACGGTCGTTGAGCGGCCGGCTTCGAGGCCTCAGACCCAGACGATGCGGTCGACGGCCGTCGCGATGAGCGGCCGCTGGAGGTCGACCCAGTCGCCGACGTTCGGGCAGTCGACACCCGAGGGGATCATGAGCATCGACGTGTGCATGTGCGGGGGTTCGAGGAGGTCCAGTCGTCGTCGGTGGAAGTGGAAGGGACTGCGACCGTCGGGGAGCGGGGCGACACCGGAGGCGCTCCCCGCGCCGACCATGACGAGGTGGCCGTCCTCCTCGACGATGACCTGCCGATAGCCGGCGCTCGTGCCGGCCTCCACCGCGCGCCGGTCGAGCACCTGGGCCTCGAGGCGCATGGCGTCGCGTCGTCCATGCCAGAGAGCGGTTCCCAGGCGGACGCGGTAGGTCCGGTCGCCCGGCAGGTCGCGAACTTCGGCCGGATCGACGTGGCTCATCCAGATCTCGAGTTCGGCATCGAGGTGTTCGAGATGGGCGACCACCTCGGCGAGGTGCTCGGAGTCGCTGCCGGCGAGCGGCGGGTGGATCGACACACCGATGACCCCAAGACCGGCGGCTCGGGCCAGGTCGATGAGGTCGGTGCCGCCGCCGTAGCGCCGCATCGACGAGCCGAGTTTGACGAGAACGTCGCCCGACCAGCCGGACAGGGCGTCGATGTGCTCCCTCGCGCCGACGGTCAGCACGGCGTCGTCGGTGGGTGGTTCCTCGAGGGTGGGCGTCAGCACCACCGGGCGGACACCGGCCGGTATGTCGTCGAGCTCGTGGACGGTCCCGACGGCGATCGTGTCGGCGAGGTCGGCGGCGATCCCGGCGAGTCGCGCCCGTCCCAGGCCGTAGCCGTTGCCCTTGACGACAGGCACCGGGTTCTCCGTCGACGCGATGAGGGTCTCGACGTGGGTCGTCCAGACATCGTGATCGATGGTGAGCCGGATCGTCATCGCGTCCGACCGTACCGGTTGGGAGGGGACCGAACTCGTCAGTCGGATGTCGCCGGCGAGGCGCCGGACGTCGACTCTCGGTGGGTGAGTCGGCCGGATGACACGACCGGGAGGAGAGCCCCGGGGGAGCCCTGATCGATGGCTCCGAGGACGACCCCGGCTCCGTGGGCGAGATCGGCTGCCAGACGGGCCGGGTGGCGGGCGCCGACCGCCGCGAGCACCGCGACCCGTCGCGCTGTCCGCGATAGCGGGATGAGCGGGATCAGCAGCGGCCACCAGGCCCGCCGGACCGCGGCGAGGGCGGCGGTGGTGCTTCGCGCGAGCCCTAGGCCGACGACCCGGGTCGCTCGGAGCGGATCGAGACCGTCGACCTGCCGCGAGAGGATGAGACCGGGCGCGCCGACAGCGCCCCCGATCACCGCCGCCGGGCCGAGCAGGCGGGGCCGTCGCGAGCTGAGCGACCAGAGGAGCGCGACGATGACGGCGAGCCCCCACCGGGATGTCCTCCAAGGCGCGACAGCGTCGCCGTGTCGAGCGGCGAGACCGGCTGATGAACGCCCGTAGCCGATCCGCTGTCGGAGCCAGCCGCCTGCGCTCGCGCGCGCCTCATGCGTGAGTTCCGTCGAGGGGTCGTAGACGACGAGCCAGCCGTGGTCGCGCAGACGCCAGACCAGATCGACGTCCTCCCCGGTGCGCAGGTCCTCGTCGTAGCCGTCCACCGCGGTGAGAGCGGAGGCGCGAACGACGACGGCGGCGGATGGGACGTACGAGACGCGGGCACCCGCCGACACGCGGCCCCCGCGCGGACCGAGGTCGAGTGCCGGCGCCGTGCGCTCGGCGGTCACCGTCATGCCTTCGCCGTCCTCACCGGCTCTGATGCGGGGGGCGACCATGCCGACGCGGGGGTCGTCGAAGTGGGCCATCAGCGGTGCCCACCACCGCTCGTCGCCGGTGTCGACGTCGGCGTCGACGAAGGCGATGAACTCGACGGCGGGGTTCTCGTCGATCACCCGCCGCCAGCCCAGGTTGCGCGCGGCCGCCGGACCACGGTTCCGCTCCGACCTGATCGTCGCTTCGGCGACCGGGGGTTCGGAGCCGTCGTCGACCAGCACCGTTCCGGGGGCCGGTGGGTGCCGGGGGGTGCCGATCGTCGGGGTCACCACGACCAGCGACGGTTCCTCCCGCGGGGGAGGACCGACGTGGCGGGTGACCATCCCGGTGTCGAGGAGTCGATCGAGGAGCGGCCCCTCGGTGACGGGGAGTCCGTTCCGGAGTCGTTCCACGGTGTCGCGACCGGCTTCGGTGAGGCGGAGGAGGGTGAGCGGGGTGCCGCCGATGAGGAGGTCGCCGGTGACGATCAGCGCTCGGTCGAACGAGTACGAGGACGTCGTGTCGGTCATGACACCCGACGCAGGTGCTCGACGAGCGAGTCGATCCAGCGCGACAGGATCGCCTGGCCGAGTGCGGCGTTCGCCCGTGTGGGGTCGCCGAGGACACCGCTGGGGCTGTGGAGGGCGACCCCGTCGGCCTGGAGCTCGGAGATCGCGATGCTCGGACCGGGCGCCATGGCATCGGTGCGCACCCTGGTCGCGTCGAGGTGCAGCATGACGGAGGTCTCGGCGCTCCCGGCGTGGAGGTCGTCGCCGGGATCGGCCCCGGTGAGATCACTGACATCTGATGGCCACCAGGCGCTGACGGCGTCACCCTCGGAGGTGAGGAGCGCCACCGCCTCGGTGACGGCCCGATGGTTGCCGCCGTGTCCGTTGACGAGCACGACGCGCGGTGCCCATCGGGCGGAGCGGACCAACTCGACCAGGACGCGGACCATGACGTCGCTGCCGATCGAGAGGGTTCCCGGGAACCCGTCGTGCTCCCCGCTGGCGGTGATGGCGATCGGCGGCGTGATCGCGACGGTGTCGATGACGGCCGCGGCGCCCTCGGCGACGGCGATGGCGATCCGCGTGTCGGTGTCCACCGGCAGATGGGGTCCGTGTTGCTCGGTCGAGCCGATCGGGATCACCAGCGTGGACGGGGCGGTCTCGGTCCAGGTCTGATCACCGAGGAAGGTCGGCTGGCCCATGACGACAGTCTGGCGTGCGGGCTGTTACCGGCGGTCAGTCCTTCGACATGGGACAATGACAGGGTGAGCGAGATCGACACCCAGACCGACGACCAGTGGCTCTCCTCGGAGGACATGGAGATGGTGCGGGCGAGGATGCCGATCGTCTACGTCGATGCGGTCCCGGTCCGGGTGGATGCGGCGGGCAATGTGACCTCGGTCGGCATGTTGTTGAGGGTGGCCCCGGACGGCTCGATCAGCCGCATGGTGGTGAGTGGCCGGGTCCTCTTCGGCGAGCGGGTTCGCGACGCCCTGGTGCGTCACTGCGAGAAGGATCTCGGCCCGATGGCCCTGCCGCGCATCCCGGTCGACCCGGCCCCGTTCACGGTGGTCGAGTACTTCCCCGACCCCGAGCGGAGCGGTTACTTCGACCCGCGCCAGCACGCGGTGAGCCTCGCCTATGTCGTGCCGGTGGACGGAGACTGCCAGCCGACGCAGCAGGCCCTCGACCTCGCCTGGTTCTCGCCGGCCGAGGCGGTCAGCCCGACGGTGCGGGCGCAGATGACGAGCGGCCACGACCGCCTCATCCGTCTGGCGCTCGGCCACGTCGGCCAGCTGCCCTGAGCGCCGGGGGACGTCCACCACCGGTTCGGTCGCCGAACCTACGATTCAGCCGTGCTCGAGGCCCCGGAGATCCGCCGTACCGCGTCGGCCATGCGCACCGCCCTCGTCGGTCGGCCGACGATCCGGTTCGACTCTCCGTCGCTCGAGGGCCCGGCCCCTCGCCCGGGACGTCTGGTGGAGCGAATCGACGCCCGTGGACGTGAGCTCGATGTCACCTGGGATGACGGCCTCATTCTCCACACCACGGTGCGTCGAGGCGGCACCTGGCACCTCTACCGGATGGGGGAGAGGTGGCGGCGTCCCCAGCGCGAGGTGAACGTCACCGTGGAGAGCGACGACTGGGTCGCCGTGTGCTTCAACGCGAGCACCGTCGAGACCTTCCGCACCGGTGTCGATTCCCGTCATCCCTCGATGGGTCGTATCGGACCCGACATCACCGACGTGCGCAGCAACCTGTCGTTGGTGGTCGACGCGATGGTCTCCCATCGAGACCCGTCGGCGAGAGTGCGTGATGTCCTGCTCGATCCACGGGTGGTGCGCAACGTCGGCAACGTGGTGGCCTCTGAGGCCCTGTGGGCGACCCGTCTCAGCCCCTGGGCCCGTATCGGAGACCTTCCGCGTTCGGATGCGATCATGCTGGTGAACACCGCGGCGCGCTCGTTGCGCTCGAGACTGTCGACGCGGGTGCTCGACGGGGAGGTCGTCGAGGACCTCGAGGTCTATGGCCGAAACGGTCAGGGGTGCTCGCGCTGCGGCGACACGATCGAGGAGCGGCGGTTCTCCTCCGATGGCCGGTTCGTCTACTACTGCCCGGGCTGCCAGACCCGTCTCGACCACCGTCTGCTCGATGACACCCCGGTGATGGATCCGCACCCGGCGGCAGCCAAGTTCCTCGCCGACCTCGACGCCGACGACTGAGGGCCGTCGCCGGTTCCAGCGGTGGTCAGGCGCGTCCGAGGATGCGGTCGACCCTGATCTCGATCGCGATCCGGTCGGGTCGGTCCGAGGGCTCTCGGTAGCGAGCGGCGTAGGCGGCCACGGCGGCGGCGACCCGCACGGGGTCGTCGGTGGCGGTCACCGTGCCCTCGAGCGTCAACCACCGGCCGCCATCGACCTGGGAGACGGCCGCGCGGCCGCCTCGCATCGCGTTGACGACCTTCTGGGATCCGGCGAAGGAGATGACTCGAACGGTCTGATCACTGGCCTCGTAGCCGAATCCGACAGGGACTACGTGCGGTGAGCCGTCGGCGCGCAGTGTGGTCAGCGTCGCGAGGTGTCGCTCGCCGAGGAACTCGAGGATCGAGTCGTCGAGGCTGGTCGGGTCGAGGGCCATCTCACTCGGTGGCGATCGCGTCGAGCACGTCCAGTTTCGCGGCGCGACGGGCCGGGAACCAGGCCGCGAGCACACCAAGACCGCCTCCGACGAGGGCGTAGACGACGAGTTGTCCCCACGGGATGCCGATCGAGGACACGAACGAGTCCGGGATCGCGACGACGGCTGCCGCACCGAGGACGAGTCCGAGGGCGATGCCGAGCAGTGATCCGAAGAGGCTGATGATCGCCGCCTCCCAGCGCACGCTGGTCCTCAACTGGCGCCGCGTCATGCCAACAGCGCGGAGGAGTCCGATCTCTCGGGTGCGCTCGAGCACGGCGAGGGCCATGGTGTTGACGATGCCGAAGAAGGCGACGACGAGGCAGAGCACGAGCAGACCGGTGATCACCACCTGGAGCTGGGCGATCTGACCCTCGGCCTCCTCCTTGAACTCGGTGTTGTCCTGGACCGACAGCTGCGGGAAGGCCGAGGTGACCTCCTCGACGACCGAGCGGGCGAAGATCGTGTCGACACCCTCGGTGTAGGTGAGTCCGATGAACGAGACATCGTCAACCGTGACGTGCTCGCTGGTCAGCGACCGGTCGAGTAGCCACTGTCGGCCGTCGAGAACGGAGGCGTCGTCGAAGATGGCTCGCACCTCGATATCGGTGATGAAGCCGTCCTCGAACTCGACCGGAACGACATCGCCGAGTTGCAGGCCGGTCTCAGCCGC
>RGGX01000069.1 GCA_010024485.1 Actinomycetota bacterium
GCGATCGCGTTCGGTCTGAAGAACCAGTCGCTGCTCCTCGCCTCGGAGGCCTCCCGCGGGAACCGGAACCAGGTGAGCGCGCAGCTCGACCCGGACAGCCGACTGCCGGTGCTGAGACTGTTCGGCAACGAGATCCCGAGCGCGGTCTTCATAGCGGTCGGCCTCGCGCTCATCCTCGGCTTCGTCGCCGCTCGGACCGTGTGGGGATTCCGACTGACGATGGTCGGTCGCAACACCCGCGCCGCTCAGAGATTCGGCATCTCGCAGTCGCGTTACGGGATGTGGGCGATGGCGATCTCAGGTGGCTTCGCGGGACTCGCCGGGGCGGTCATGTTGGCCGGCGGAGGATTCCAGTTCGGGAACTTCCGGCTGGTGCCGGGGTTCTCGGCGAACATCGGCTGGACCGGCCTCCTGGTAGCCCTTGTGGCCCGGGAGAAGGCACTCGCTGCGATTCCGGTCGCCCTGGTGTTCGGAGCGCTCCGGACCGGTTCCGGGTTCGTGTCGAGCACCGGTGTCGAGGCCGAGATCACCGAGGTCATCCAGGGCTTCCTCGTTCTGGCCCTGCTCGTCCCCCCGGCGGTCGTCTTCCTCCAGGACCGCCGTGCGGCGCGCGCGATGACGAAGGCGAGGACCTAGGTGGACTTCCTCAACGCCGTCCTCGACATCTTCACGAGCGAGTCCACCTACGTGAACGCTGCGCTGTTCGGTGGGCTGCTGCTGTTCGCCGCCTCGGGCGAGTGGATCGCGGAGCGTGCCGGCACCATCAACATCTCGGTCGAGGCGATGCTCCTCGCGGGGGCCTTCACCAGCGCGATCGGGTATCACCTGTCAGGGAGCGCGGCGGTTGGCCTCCTCGCTGGCGCCGTGGGTGGTGTGGTGATCGCGACGGTGCAGGCGGAGATGAGCCATCGACTTGCCGCCGATCAGTTCGTCGTCGGCCTGACCCTCAACATCTTGACCGTCGGACTGGTCGGTTTCCTCGACCGGCAGATCAGCACCACCACCCAGAAGGCAGCGGTGTGGGAGGTGCCGCTGCTCAGCGACCTCCCGCTGGTGGGGACGGCGTTGTTCGGCCAGCCCTGGCCGTTCCTCGTCCTCTACGCGATCGTCCCGATCTCGTGGTGGCTGGTGTTCCGCACCAGGTGGGGGCTCGAGGTGCGCGCCTCGGGGGAGGATCCCCAGGCGGCAGATGTCTCGGGAATCCACGTGAACCGCCGTCGCCGCCAGTCGATCCTCTATGCCGGTCTGACCTCTGGGCTGGGCGGCGCATTCCTGATCTTCGTGCAGATCGGACGGTTCGAGACCGGCATCGTCTCAGGGCGAGGCTTCATCGCCATCGCCGCGGTCATCTTCGGGGGCTGGACCCTCCGTGGAACCGTGGGGGGCTGCGTGCTCTTCGCGGGCGCTCTCTCATTCCGGCTCTCGCTGCAGGTCCTCGGTTACGACCAGATCAACAGCGAGTTCCTGCAGGCGCTGCCGTTCCTCTTCACCATCGTTGCCATGGCCGTGTTCGCGACTCGCGTCCGACCTCCGTCGGCGCTCGCGAGACCGTTCGTGAGAGGTTTGAAGTAGATAACTGCACTGTCCGGCGCCCACTGCCGGGATCCCGGTAACCCAGGAGGAGAATCAGATGAAGGCAATGCTCTACAACCAGCCGGGTGGAACCGACGTGCTCGAGTACGTCGAGGTGCCTGACCCGGAACCTGGTGCTGCCGATGTGATCGTCGACGTCGGCGCCACCTCGCTGAACCGTCTTGATGTCGTCCAGCGCAACGGCTGGTTCCAGATGCCGGGCTTCACGTACCCGCATATCGCCGGCATGGATGTCGCTGGAACGGTGAGTGCCGTCGGTGCTGACGTCACCGGGGTGTCGGTCGGCGACCGTGTCGTGGTCGACCCATCGCTGGCCGGGGTGTCCGACGGGTCGAAGTTGGCTGGCATGGGGGATCTGTTCGGCGAGCTCGGGATCATCGGGGGGACCGTCGCCGGTGGCTACGCGGAGAAGTGTCTGGTCCCGGCCTCACACGTGTATCGGGTACCCGACTCGATGCCCATCGAGCACGCAGCGACCTTTCCGACGTGCTTCCTCACCGCGGCGCACGCGCTCTTCGATGTGGGAGCTCTGACCGCCGGCGAGTCGGTCATGATCCACGCGGCCGGCTCCGGGGTGTCGACAGCCGGCATCCAGTTGGCCAAGCGTGCGGGTGCCACGGTGTTCGCGACAGCCGGGAGCGACGAGAAGTGTGAGCGCGCCCTCAGCCTCGGTGCCGACCATGTCTTCAACAACCGCTCGGGTGATGTGGCGGGTTGGGCGCGAGAGGTCACGCAAGGCGCCGGGGTGAACATGGTCTTCGACCACGTCGGCACTGCACTCTTCGGACCGTCACTCTTCGCCCTCGCCGTTCACGGACGTCTGGTCAACTGCGGTAACTCGTCAGGAGACGAGGCAGTGATCCCGTCGCTCGGCTATGTGTTCCACTCGGGCATCACGATCAAGGGCTCCGATCCGTACCGTCCCGAGGAGTTCGGGCCGGTCTGGGACTCGTTCTGCGATGGGTACGCGGCGGGCGAGATCGACGTCGTCATCGACTCCGAGTTCGCCCTGTCGGATGCCGGTCAGGCGCAGGACAAGATGCTGTCGAGTGACTTCTTCGGGAAGATCATCCTGAAGCCGTGATCCTCACGATCCACACGGTCGATCCGTCGCCTGACGGTCCGAGGAGGGTGCGCTAACACCGTGTTCGAACCCCGAGACCCTCCGTACCCGGAACTGAAGAAGACCCACACCATGGCGCACACGGGTCGGCCATGGACCGACTTCAAGCCGCCGGCAGCGGCATCCGTGTGGGCATCGGTCGAGGGGCTCGGCCGGTACTACATCCTCCTTGCCGCTTTGGAGATCGGCGTCTTCGACGGCCTCCAGCGCACCGGTCCCGCCCGCGCGGAGGATCTCGCCGACGAGCTCGGGGTGTCGACCGACCATCTCAGATCCCTGCTCGACGGGGTCGTCGCCCAGGGCCTCCTCGATCAGTTCCGTGATGTCTACGAGTTGAACGACACCGCGAAGAGGTACCTCGTCACCGACGGCCCCGCCTCGATGGCGTCGCTGATCCCGGTGGCCCCGGGCCCCCACGAGAATTGGACCCGTCTCGCTGACACGGTGCGCAACGGTCGACCGGCCACCCCGATCGAGGATGACCCGGTCGCGTTCTACGTCCCACTGGTCGAAGGCACGTTCACCACCATGTTCCGTTGCGCGACCCGAGCCGACTTCAAGGTTCGATACTCCGCCAGACCGGATACCCGGGTGCTCGATCTCGGAGCCGGTGGCGCCCCGTGGTCGATCGCGATCCTGAACGCGTGCCCGCAGGGAAGCGCAGTCGTCAACGATCTCGACGGTGTGATCGAGGTCGCGCGCCGCAAGACATCGGAACACGATGTCATCTCCCGCTGTGAGTTCCGCCCCGGCGACTTCCACTCGATCGACATCGAGGCATCGAGCTACGACATCGTGGTGCTCGGTCACGTATGTCGAACCGAGGGTGAGGAGGGTGCGAGGAGCCTCATCGCCCGAGCCTTCGATGCGCTCCGGCCGGGCGGGCGGCTGCTGCTCGCCGACTACTTCCCCGATATGGAACGCAAGGCGAACCCGCACGCGGTGATCATGGGGACGACGATGATGGCGAGCACTGAACGCGGGTTCACCTTCACCCACCGTGAGTTCTCCGAATGGCTGCGCGCGGCGGGTTTCCGCTCCATCCGGTTGATCGAGCCGATCGGCTTCCAGCAGACGTTCGTCGCGGAACGTCCGCTCTCATCCTCAGACCAGACGACTCAGACAGGGGACTGAAACATGGAGAACATCGACCTTCTCATTCGTGGTTGGTATGTCGTCACGATGAACGAGAGTCGTGACGTGATCCGCGACGGCGCCGTCGCCGTCCGTGGTGATCAGATCGTCGATGTCGGCAAGCGCGTCGACCTCGAGGCGAAGTACGCGGCCGCGCGAGTCGTCGGTGGGGACCACTTCGTGGTCACCCCCGGCCTGGTGAACACCCACATCCACATCACGGGTGAGCCGCTGACACGGGGTTACGTACCCGACGACACGCCGTTCGAGGAGAACGTGTTCATGTGGTTGTGCCCCCTCTACTCGGTGTTCACTGCGGAGGAGGAGCGTCTCTCCGGGCAGCTCGCGGCGGTCGAGATGCTCAAGTCGGGTACGACGACCTTCCTGGAGGCCGGCACGATCCGGTTCCTCGATGAGGTGCTCGACGGACTCGTCGAGGTCGGTATCCGTGGCCGGGTCGGGCGCTGGGTGTGGGACCTTCCACCCGAACCGGACGTCTACAAGCAGAACACCGATGAGGCCGTCGCTTTCCTGGAGCATCAGTTGACGGCCCACAAGTCGCTGGCGAACGATCGGCTCGGAGCGTCATCGATCCTGGTGGGCCACACCACCTGCTCTGACCCGTTGTGGAGGGCGGCTCGCGAGTTGGCCGACGAGCACGGGACGGGGATGAGTTTCCACATGTCACCGGCCAAACTCGACCCGGAGGGGTTCGTGGCCGAGTTCGGTCAACGCCCGATGATCCACCTCGCAGAACTCGGTGTGCTCGGCCCTGACGTCGCCATGACGCACTGCGTACAGGTCGACGATCAGGAACTCGCGGTCATGGCTGAGACGGGGGTCAGCGTCGCGCACTGCCCGACGACCGCGCTGAAGGTCAGCTACGGCGTGACCCAGGTGGGCAAGATGCCCGAGATGGTGATGTCGGGCATCAATGTCGGCATCGGAACCGACGGCAACAACGCGTCGAACTACTCCGACCTGATGCGCGCGACGTATCTCGTGGCGGGTCTCTTCAAAGATGCGCGCCAGGATCCGCAGATGTTCCCCGCTGAGAAGGCCTATGAGATGGCGACGCTCAACGGGGCGCGCGCCATGGGTATGGAGGACCGCATCGGATCTCTCGAGGTGGGTAAGCGCGCCGACGTTGTGGTCCACGACACCGATCGCCCTGAGTGGAGGCCGCTGCTGAACGTCATGAACCAACTCGTGTGGTCGGCCGATGGCCGCGGGGTGCACACCGTGGTCGTCGACGGTGAGGTGGTTGTCGAGGACGGGCGGATGACGACGGTCGACGAGGAGGCGCTCTACGCCGCGGCCCAGGAGGCGGGCGAGGCGATCACGGCGCGATCAGGTCTCCCGGACAAGGCGAAGTTCCCGGTCTTCTGAGGGGCTCGGCCGCTGGGTCCGCAACTGCTCCAGACAGGAGCGGGCGGCCGGGGCGTCATCAGCGATGACCTGAGAGAAGGATCCTTGCCGGTGGATCGGGTTCCGAGAGCCCCGGGCCGTCGACGATGACAGGGCTGTCGGAGGCTTGATGGCGACGTGGGGGCCGATACTCAGTTCGCCGGCGACGATCTTGTGTCCGGCGGTGATCGCGGGGCCCGACCACACGGCTACCTCAGTTGGTGTGCCGACGTGCGTGGTCTGGTGCAGGACGACCGATCCGTCGTACGAGACGCGGACGCTGCTCTCCAACTCTCCGGGGCGCTCACCGCTTCTGCCGAGTACCAACATCTCGCTGAGGTGGATCGAGGAATCCGCAGCGGCCGTCACCTTCAGATGTTGGATGTGGTGGCTGTCGATGACGCTCACCAGCGGCTCCGGAATCCAGTTCAGGGTCGCACCTGCCTCGACGACGATGCTGACATCGAGTCGTGACGGTTCCGGCCCCGGCAGCACGACCATGGCGGCGGTCGTTGAGATATCGAGCCGAGCTCCCGACCGGACGCGAATCACGAGCTCGAGTTGGTCACCGCCGATCGGGCCGGCCGCACCGGCCTGCAGCGTCAGACCGGAGTGAGTCGGCCGCAGGAGGAGCGGGGGGTCACTCCGTAACAAGGGATAGGCGACGCGTCCGTCACACGACTCAGCGATGACCTCAGCGCGCGCTCGCATCAGTCAGCGGCCACCCGGACTCGAGTCGCCGCTGAGGGTCCAATCGAGCACCTCGCGGCGCACCCAATTGGCGATCGGTTCAATGCCGCCCGGGCTGCGAACAGACGTGGCGACGACCGGACCATCGCGTCGCTCGGTTGCATCGGAGATCATGCGCTCGACGTCAGCCCCGACGTGAGGGGCCAGATCCACCTTGTTGATGACGAGCAGGTCGGCCAGTGCTACGCCGGGTCCACCCTTGCGGGGCACGTCGTCGCCTCCCGCGGTGTCGAGGACGAAAATCTGCCGATCCACAAGACCCTGGCTGAACAGCGCCGTGAGATTGTCGCCGCCACTCTCGACGAGTGTCAGCTCCACATCGCCGATCCGTCGCTCGATCGCCTCGACGGCATCGAGGTTTGCCGCGATGTCGTCGCGAATAGCGGTGTGCGGGCAACAGCCCGTCTCGACCGCTGCGATCCGTTCCGCTGGAAGCACGTTCTCCCGACGGAGCGCCTCGGCATCTTCGCTGGTGAAGATGTCGTTGGTGACCACCGCGACAGAGAGCTCGTTTCGGAGCGCTGTGCAGAGCTCAGCGACGAGTGATGTCTTCCCGCTGCCAACCGGCCCGCCGATTCCGAGTCGAAGCGGAC
>RGGX01000070.1 GCA_010024485.1 Actinomycetota bacterium
CGGCCCCAACGGCTCCGGCAAGTCCAATGTCGTCGACGCGGTCGCCTGGGTGCTCGGCGCGCAGGCCCCCAAGGCCGTCCGGTCGCAGAAGATGGACGACGTGATCTTCGCCGGCACGGCGAAGCGCCCGGCCCTCGGACGCGCCGAGGTCAGCCTGACCCTCGACAACTCCGCCGGTCTGCTGCCGGTCGAGTTCAACGAGGTGACCGTCACCCGCATCCTGTTCCGCTCCGGCGACAGCGAGTACGCCATCAACGGGGTCCCGTGCCGGCTGCTCGACGTCCAGGAACTGCTGTCGGATGCCGGCGTGGGCAGGCAGCAGCACGTGATCGTGAGCCAGGGGCAGATCGATGCCGTTCTCAACGCCCGGCCGGAGGAACGTCGAGCGATCATCGAAGAGGCCGCGGGCGTCCTCAAGTTCCGCAAGCGCAAGGAGAAGGCCGAGCGTCGCCTCGATGCCACCGAGGCCAACCTGCTGCGCCTGCAGGACCTCGTCCGCGAGGTCCGCCGCCAGTTGCGCCCCCTCGAGCGTCAGGCCCAGGCCGCCCAGCGTCACGGTGACCTCCAGAGCGAACTCGATGCCCTGCGCGTCCACGTCGCCGGTCGCGAGATCGCCGCCATGCGGGCCCGCCTCGAGTCGATCGAGACCATCCGGGTCGAGGCCGGCACGTCCGAGGAGACCGCGAAGTCCGACCTGACGAGGCTCGACACCGAGGCGCTCGCCATCGAAGCCCGCCTGACCGCCCGTGGCGAGCACGATGTCAGGGACCAACTCGTCGCGGCGGAGCAGTTGCGCGAGCGGGCGCGAGGGCTGACCGGCATCCTCGCGGAGCGTCGCCGGGGTCTCGAGCGCGACCGTGGTCAACTGATGGACGCCGGTCTGATCGCCACCCTCGAAGCCGATGTCGCCGGATACCAGGCCGAACTGGCCGAGGTGCTCGAGGGTCTGGCCGGGTTCGAGCCCGCGCTCGCCGAGTTGACCTCGGAGGAGGAGGCGTTCGCCGCGGAGCGCGACAGCGCTGTGGCTCCGACCGAGGAGGAGCCGAGCACGCGGGCGGCGAGCGCTGCCGCCGAGGTCCGCGGCGAGCTCCGGTCGGTTCGGGCCTCGGTGGACCGCACGGAGAACGAGCGGCGGCGTATCGCCGATCGGCTCGAGCAGGCCGTCCGTCGGCTCGACGAACTCGACCAGGACATCGAGCGCCTTCGGTCGGAGTTGGCCGAGGCCGCAGCGGGGGAGGGCCCGCTCGTCGAGGAGCTGACCTCGGCGGAGAACGAACGTCTGGCCGCCGGGGCCGCGATGGAACGCGCGACGACGGCCCGTCAGGAGTGCGCCGAGACGCGCTCGCGCGCTGTCGCCAGGGCCGAGGCACTGCAGATGGCCGTCGACTCGGCCCGGGCCCGAGCCGGAGCCGAGCGCCTGGTCGGCGTCGACGGTGTGCTCGGCACCCTGCTCGAGTTGGTGACCATCGAGGACGGATGGGCCGACGCGGTCGAAGCCGCTCTCGGCGACGCCTTGGCGGCGGTCGTGGTCGATGGGGCCGGTTCGGCGCGCCGGGCGCTCGCGACCCTGCGGGGAGCCGGCACGACGGGTGCGGTCATCGCCACCGGCGGGGCTCCGCGAGAGGCGGTCGGTCCGGTGGATGGCGCGAGTCCGCTTCTCGGTCGCGTCACCTCGTCGTCGCCGGGTGTTCCCGAACTCCTCTCGTCGCTGCTCGCGCGCGCGGTCGTGGCTGACGACGTCGATCGCGCGGTCGACATCGCCCTTGCCGATCCGACGTTGACGGTGGTGACCTCGGAGGGTGACCGTTTCTCGCCGAACGGTTGGCGTATCGGAACCTCCTCGGGTGGCGCGACGGCCGCCGCCCTCGCCGACGCGATCGCGGCGGCGGAGGCGGCAGAGACCGCGCTGCAGGCCGCGGATCGCGAGTTGGCTGCGGCATCGGCCGAACTCGACCGCGCTCGGTCGTCGGAGGTGGAGGTCGGTCGGCGGCTCGATCTCAACGACGGTCGGTTCCACGCGGCGTCGGAGGCTCTCGAGAGCGCGCAGTCGCGACGGCGCGAACTCGCAGGGGAGCGCGAGTCGATGGAGAGCGCCCTCGGTGATCTCGTCGGCCACCTCGAGGCGGAGAGGGCTCGGATCGCCGAGATGGAGGCGGTGTTGCCGTCGCTCGAGACCGACGAGCGTGCCGAGGCCGAGGCCGCGCGACGGGTGCGTGAGGAGCAGGCCGCGGTCGAGACCCGCGCCGCGGTGCTCGCCTCGCGACGGCGCGATCTCGAGGTCCGGGCTGCCGGACTCCGCGAGCGCGAGGAGTTCCTCCGTCGGCGTATCGCCGAGACCGAGGCCCGTCTCGATGCCGACCGGGACGCGCGCAGCAGCGCTGAGCACCGACGACTCGAGGTCGAGCGGTCGCTGTTGGCGGTGGAGCGCCTGTCGGCCTATGTCTCGTCCCGTCTCGTGGAGATCGAAACGATCCACGCCGAGCTGAGCGAGCGCCGCCGACGGCAGAGCGACGAGGTTCGGGAGATGACCGCGCAGCTCGACGAGGTACGTCGCGCCCGGGTGGAGGCGGAACGCTCCCTCGAGGCCTCGCGCGAGCGCGCCCATCGCGCCGATCTCGATGAGGCCGAGGCCCGCCTCCGTCTCGAGACCGCGGTCGAGACGCTGCGGCGTGACCTCGACGTCGAGCCCGAGGCCGCTGAGGAGGCGCCCCTGCCCGAGCTGCCCGAGGGGGCCACGGCCGCCGGTCGGGTGCGTGAGCTCGAGCGCGAGCTCCGGCTCCTCGGGCCGATCAACCCGCTCGCCCTCGAGGAGTTCAACGAGCTCAACCAGCGACACCAGTTCCTCGAGGAGCAACTCGAAGACGTCCGTTCCACCCGCCGCGATCTCAACCGTGTGATCGCCGCCATCGACGGCGAGATCCAGACGGTGTTCGCCGCGGCGTTCGCCGATGTGAGCACCAACTTCACGCAGCTCTTCGCCAGCCTGTTCCCCGGCGGGTCCGGCGCGCTCCGGTTGACGGCCCCCGACGATCTGCTCTCCACCGGTATCGAAGTGGAGGCGAAGCCCGGTGGCAAGAACGTCAAGAAGTTGTCGCTGCTCTCGGGTGGTGAGCGCTCGCTGACCGCCCTCGCGTTCCTGTTCGCCGTGTTCCGGAGTCGCCCCTCACCCTTCTACGTGATGGACGAGGTGGAGGCCGCCCTCGATGACGTCAACCTGCATCGCTTCCTCCAGCTGATCCAGGAGTTCCGTCGTGAGGCGCAGTTGATCATCGTGTCGCACCAGAAGCGGACGATGGAGGCCGGCGACTCCCTCCTCGGTGTCTCGATGCAGCCCGGTGGCTCGTCGAAGGTCGTGACCGAGCGGGTCAAGGCCGCCGGCTGAGCACCGCTCAGGGCTGGTCGGCCCACCGGAGGTAGGGCTTGACCTCCTCGACATTGTCGAGTCGCTCTCGGGCGTCGTCGGTCGAGACCGTCGGCGACACGATCACCCGATCACCGGGCCGCCAGTCGGCCGGGGTGGCGATGGGCGCGGCGTCGGTGGCCTGGAGGGCGTCGATGACGCGGACCAGCTCGTCGAAGTTCCGGCCCACCGACTTCGGGTAGGTCAGGGTGAGGCGGACCCGGTGGTCGGGGTCGATGATGAAGACCGAGCGCACCGTCGAGGCGTCGCCGGCGCCGGGGTGGATCATGTCGTAGAGCTCGGCCACGGCGCGGTCGGGGTCGGCGATGATCGGGAAGTTGAGGTCGGTGCCGCCGACCTCACCGATGTCGGGAGCCCAGGCGCGGTGGTCCTCGATCGGGTCGACCGAGATGGCGATGGCCTTGGTGTTCCGAGCGGCGAACTCCGCGTTGAGGGCCGCGGTGCGTCCGAGTTCGGTGGTGCACACCGGGGTGAAGTCGGCGGGGTGGCTGAACAGCACCGCCCAGGAGTCGGTCTTCCAGTCGTGGAAGTCGATCTCACCCTCGGTGGTGTCGGCGTGGAAGTCGGGTGCGGTGTCTCCGAGTCGCAGGCTCATCGTGGTTCTCCTCTGGTCGAGTGGGCGCGGATCGGGGGGTCCGACCGCCGCGATTGACCGTAGGTGACAAAATCCCGACTTGCAAGGTCAACTTTGATCGATCACCGCGATCGGCGCCGGCGGTAGCGTCGCTCGCGTGGACTCCTCAGGCAGTCAGTGGATCTATCTCGTCCTCATCGGGGCCGTTCTCGCCTTCGGGATCGGCGTGCTCTGGTGGTCGCGTCGTTCGCGCACCGGGAACCCGACGACCGCCGCCCGGTCGCCGGTCTCGGCGACGCCTGTCGAGACTCCGGCTTCGGTCACACCGGAGACCGCGGTCGACGAGATCGATCCCGAACCCGAGGCCTCGGCGGATGATGGTTCGCCGCGGAGCCTGCGCGATCGACTGGGTCGGGCCCGAGCCGCCATCGGGGGAGCCGTCGGGTCGGTGCTCGGCCGTTCCGCCATCGACGACTCCGTGTGGGAGGAACTCGAGGAGGGGCTGCTGCTCGCCGACGTCGGCGTCGGCGTGACCGATGACCTGCTCGGTGGACTCCGCGCCCGAGTCGACTCCGGGGAGATCACCGAACCCGACGCGCTGATCGCCGCACTCCGCGCTGAGATGGTCGCCCGCCTCGACGGGGCTGACCGTGGACTCTCGACCCGCGATGATGCGGGGCCGTCGGTGTGGCTCTTCGTCGGTGTCAACGGTGTCGGCAAGACGACGACCATCGGCAAGCTCGCCTCGCGGGAGACGGCGCGCGGGGTGACGGCACTGCTGGCGGCGGGAGACACATTCCGAGCCGCCGCCGCCGAGCAGCTGACCATGTGGGGCGAGCGCAGTGGCCTCGAGGTGGTCCGGGGCTCCGAGGGCGGCGACCCGTCCTCGGTGGTGTTCGACGCTGTCGAGCGCGCGGCGGCCAAGGGGGTCGACCTGGTCCTCGCCGACACCGCCGGTCGTCTCCACAACAAGAGCAATCTGATGGACGAGCTCGCCAAGGTGCGCCGGGTCGCCGAGAAGGGCGCCGGTGTCGTCACCGAGACGCTGCTCGTGATCGACGCCACCACCGGCCAGAACGGTCTGGTCCAGGCCCGCGAGTTCGGCGAGGCCACCGCGGTCACCGGGGTGGTCGTGACGAAACTGGACGGCTCGGCCAAGGGCGGGATCGTGTTCGCGGTGGAGACCGAGCTCGGCATCCCGGTGAAACTCGTCGGCGTCGGGGAGGGTGTCGACGATCTCGTGCCCTTCGATCCCGCGGAGTTCGTCGACGCCCTCGTCGGTGACTGATCGGGAACCACGAGACCACCGACGTCGTCGAACAGGTCATGAAGCACGCTCACGTCCTCGCGATCCCCCTCGTCGGCTCGGTTCTCCTCGGAGCCTGTATCGCCGACGACACCGACGGACCATCGCTGGCCGCTCCGGAGGTCATCCGGGTCGAGGCCGGCTCCGGCGGAGCCGCGGGCATGTCCGCCGATGCGCCTGCTGCCGAGCAGGCAGCCACCGAATCCGTCTCCGGTGACGAGATGGCGTCGAGCGTGATCGCCCCGTGGTCGGTCATCGTCGGCTTCGAGGTGGGTGGGGGGCTTCCCGCTCTTCCGACCGCCACCACCGGCTGGGTCCACCGGGCCGGCCGAGAGGTCCCGCTCGAGCGGGCCGTCGCGATGGCCGAGGTCCTCGGTGTCGACCCCACCCCGAGGACCGACCGAGAGTACGACGAGTGGATCTCTCACGCCTTCGGTCCCGCCGACGGGTCCGCGCCGCTGCTGGAGTTCGGTGTCGGCGCGGAGATGGACTGGTGGTTCAGCGCCGCTTGGGGAGATGACGACACCGTGTTTGAGCCGTGTCGGGAGATCGAGACCGAGGACGGGATCGTCTACGACTGTCCGACGCCGGAGCCGCCCGTCGGCGTGCCCTCCGCCGAGGAGGCGCGCGCGCGAGCCCTCGAGCTCTGGGAACGGCTCGGCATCGATGTGGCTGCCGCCGACGTGGAGGTGTGGGCCGACGAGTGGTACGCGTCGGTGAGCGCCTCCATGCCGATCGAGGGCGTCGACGCCGAGGCGGGTTGGCTGTCCGTCGGATTCGGTGGTGGGGGAGCCCTCGAGTACGCCAGCGGCACGCTCTCGCGTCCCGAACCGGCCGGCCCCTATCCGCTCATCGATCTGACGACCGCGCTCGAGCGGCTGCGGCGCTACTACATCTGGCCGATTGACGCGGTCGACGTGGCGGTCGAGCCGGAGGTGATGATCGAACTGGGCAGCCACGGGCCGAACAGCGATACCTCGATGAGCGATGACCCGGTCATCCCGGAGGGTGGCTTCGAGGAGTTCGACCCGGACCCGATCACCGTCACGGTCGTCGACGTCGCCCCGGACCTGTGGTGGACGATGGATGTCGAGGGGAACGTCTGGCTGATCCCGGCCTACGCCTTCACCGGTGATGACGGCGGCGTCTACACCGTGCCGGCGGTGACCGACGAGTACCTCGTCGAGGAGATCCCCGTGGCGGTCGACCCGATCATCGAACCGACCCCTGAACCGGCCCCCGAACCGGTCGACCCGATCATCGAACCGGC
>RGGX01000008.1 GCA_010024485.1 Actinomycetota bacterium
GGCGCCGGGCCGTCGCCGACGGCGAGCATCCCGTCGTGCATCTCGTGCAGGGTGGCGAGCGACTCGCCCTCCTCGAGTTCGTAGAAGTACTCCGAGTCCTCCGAGCACCAGTGGTCGAACTCGTCGCCCCACGCATCGGAGTTGGGATCGGCGCCGCCGAGGGTGTAGCGCTCGTGGCAGACGACCGAGAGGATCTCGTAGTCGGTGAGCGCGCCCTCGAAGCCGGGCATGGCGCCGCGGGCCCCGGTCACGTGCGGACCACCGGGACGATCGGGGTCGCCGTAGATCTCGACCCCGGCGACGTTGTACGAACCGGTGCCGTAGAGCACGTAGCGGAGTTGGTCCTCGATGTTCGGGAAGGTCAGCAGCACCTCGCCCTCGGTGAAGGCGTAGCCGACCCCGCCACCACCGCCGCCACCGTGGCAGGCGGCGCAGTTCGAGTAGATCTCAGCGCCCATCGCCAGAGGCCCCGAGGCCTCCTCGGCCTGGGCGGTCACCGAGCGCACGTACATGAACGTCCAGATCGGCAGCAGCGCCAGTGCGGCCATCGCCCAGAAGGGCACCTTGCGGCGGGCGCGGTAGGCGGCGACCACCGGGGAGTCGGGAGCTTTGGCGGGCGGCTCCGCCGGCGCGGCGGCGGCCGTGCGAGCGGCGGGTCCTGTGGCGGCCGGCGCGGCCGGGGCGGCCTCGGCGGGAGTCGTGTCGCCGGTCGTCGCGACCTCGGTGCCCGGGCTGTCGGAGGCACCGCCGGCCGCGGCACGGCGGTCGCGGCTCCTCTTGAGCAGGTGTTCGGGGATCTCGGTCACGCTGGTCCTCTCGACGGGGGTGTCACCCGCGCCGCTCGACCCGGGTTTCGTTCGTCATGTCGCGACCCTTCAAGGGTCGGATTTACACCCCACGATAGACGGCACAGGCCCGTTCCGGTGAATCCCGTGTCACCTTCTCGGAGGCCGTCGCCGCGGAGGTCGGAGGTTGCGCGAGAGAACTTGTGCACAACCCAACACGCCCCCCGGGGTGTGCTGGCAGACTGGAGAGGACCGACATACGACAGAGGTCTCAGGACGACCTCCCGACAGGTCGCTCCGCTCGCCGAACCGACGGTGACGGAATGGCTGTGTCGGGGTGTCCCCTGACTACAGTTGACCCGGAACGGATGGTCCGGTTCTCCGGCCTCCCACCCCCGAACAGACACGACACGAGACATCGAAAGGCAGCGCGACGAGCCATGTTCGCCTTCAACTGGAACGTCCTGGAGTGGCCCGGGATGAACACCGCGTTCCTCGTGTCGTTCATCGCGTCGAACATCCTCGCCTTCGCCGTCATCCCGTACGGCAAGCGTCGCCCTCTTGGAACCCCGATGTCGTGGGGCGAGGCGATGCTCGGCTCGACCTACGTCTTCGGCGTGATGTTCCTCGCCTTCGGCATCGTCCCCCACCAGTGGATCGACCACGCCGACAAGGACCTCGGCTGGGATCGCACGAAGATCATCTACGGCCCCGGCGGAATCCTGAAGCCGCAGGCGCTCGACGGGTGGTTCCCCTTCACCCTGCAGTACGAGGCGATCCGGGACATCGTCGTGGTCGTTCTGCACGCCTACTACTTCGGTCTCATCATCTTCCTCTGGTCGTACTGGCAGAAGCGCGGTCAGAACGTGAGCACCGAACTCGACACCAGCACCTACGGACGTCCACTGGTGAAGAAGGCCTGACATGGCGAGAACCGACGCCAACCCCCCGATGATGCCGTTCACCGACGAGTACACGCTCGTCGAGGTCGACGCGGACTACCTGACCAAGGCCGTCAAGCCGAAGCAGTTCATCCACATCGATCAGACCGAGTGCATCATGTGCGAGGGGTGCGTCGACATCTGCCCTTGGAAGTGCATCCACATGGTGCAACCCGAGGCGATCGTCGAGGCGGAGGGAACCGAGCGGCCCGGCGACGACCCCTCCGACAACGTCGTGTTCATCATCGACGACGACATCTGCACCCGCTGCGCCCTGTGCGTCGACCGCTGCCCGACCGGGGTCATCATCCTCGGCAAGGCCGGCCCCGCGACCTCGGCCGGCGACTCCCACACCCGAACCAACAACCATGGCTATGCCTACGGCATGCGGCTCTGACACCATCCGGAACGACACCTTGACCACGGACGTGAACTGACATGGCAAAGATCATCGACGAGACCCCCCGACCCACCGCCAAGGAACGCCTCCAACAGACGGTCGACTCCGTCCAGGGCAGCCAGGTGTGGGCCAGCATCTTCCGGCCCGGCTCGATCTTCCGGAAGGGCTACACCGACAGCCCGCGCAACCGGAGCTACGTGATCATGAACTCGGTGCTGTACCACCTGCACCCGGTCAAGGTGAAGCGTCACGCGGTGAAGGTGAGCTACACGCTCTGCCTCGGTGGGCTGAGCTTCTTCCTGTTCATCCTGCTCACCGTCACCGGCATCTTCCTGATGTTCTTCTACCGGCCCGAGGCGACCGCGGCCTGGGACGACATCTCGAACCTCCAGACCTCGGTGACCTTCGGCCTACTGGTCAGGAACATGCACCGATGGGGAGCGCACCTGATGGTGTTGACCGTGTTCCTCCACATGGCCCGCGTCTTCTACCACGGCGCCTACAAACCCCCTCGGGAGTTCAACTGGGTGATCGGCGTGATCCTGCTCACGCTCACCCTGCTGCTGTCGTTCACCGGCTACCTGCTGCCCTGGGACCAGCTGGCCCTCTGGGCTGTGGCGGTGGGTACCAACATGATGGGGTACACACCGGTGTTCGCATCATCGTCATCTTCATGGCGATCCACTTCTGGCGCGTCCGCAAGGACGGCGGCATCAGCGGACCGCTGTGATCGGAGGCTGACCGAATGACCGAGATCCCAGAACACCTGCTCAAGCGCGCTCAGGCCGCTCGCGAGAAGGCGGCCGGCGAGGCCGCCCAACCGGCTGCCGAGGCCGATTCTCCGGCCGAGGCCGACTCGCGCATCCCGGCGCACCTGCTCGAGCGTTCCAAGGCCGCCCGCACCAAGGCCGCCGGCGACGAGCCCGAGTCGGGTGGCGGCGTCGCCGTCGCCGACAAGGTGGCCGCCGCGGTCGCGACACCGGCCGCCGGTGGTGGCGTGCCGGTCGGCGCCGGCCCCGGTGGTCACACGCAGCGCCTGCTGACCGTGGTCAAGTCCGGTTCGATCCAGGAGGTCAAGGCTCAGCCGGTCGACAAGGTGCACACCTGGCCGCACCTGCTCGCCGCCGAGTTCGTCGCCTCGCTCGCCTGCCTGGTGTTCACCTTCCTCTTCTCCATCTGGGTGAACGCCCCGCTGCTCCAGCTGGCCAACAACAACCAGACCCCGAACCCGTCGAAGGCCCCCTGGTACTTCCTCGGCCTCCAGGAACTCCTCACGATGTTCCATCCGATGGTCGCTGGCGTGACCATCCCCGGGGTCGGCATCATCCTGCTGATCTTCGCCCCCTACATCGACAAGAACCCCTCGAACAAGCCGGAGGACCGCAAGTTCGCGACCTCCCTCATGACCGTGCACCTCATGTTCTGGGCGGTGCTCGTCATGATCGGTTCGTTCTTCCGGGGGCCGGGATTCAACTTCACGCTGCCCTGGCGTGACGGACTGTTCTTCGAGCTCTGAGGACGAGGAGATAACGGGAATGAGCGCAACCTCAGTCATCATCATCGCGGTCGTCGCCGTCGTGGTGCTCGGCGGAGCGGCCTTCGCCTCGCTCGCTCGCCGCTCCGATGTCCGCGGCGCCGGAGCCCTGAGCGACGAGACCGTCGCCCGCGACCGGGCCGCTCGCAAACAGCGCGAGACGGCGGAGGCCGGGCCGACGGCGGCCTCGGTCGAGGCCGAGGGTGTGGTGGCTCGCGCCGGAACCGCGGTGGCCGTCGCCGAGGATCGCACGCCGGCCCCCTTCGTGCCCGCTGACCCGGAGGCCATCGGGGTCAGCCGTCGGCAGTTCTTCAACCGGGCGACGATCTCGCTCATGAGCGCGGGGATCGGGGCCTTCGCCGCCGCCTCGTTCGTCGCCTTCCTCTGGCCGACGAAGACCGGTGGGTTCGGCGGCAAGGTGTCCATCGGCCGATATGACGACGTGATCAGCGGTATCCGGGCGGGACGCGGTTTCTTCTACGCCCCGGAGGCCCGCGCCTGGGTCACCGAGTACCCGGTCGACGTGGTGCCCAAGGCCGAGGGCATCTACAAGGAGGCCCTCATGCCGGGACTCCAACGCGGGCTGATCGCCTCGTACCAGAAGTGCCCGCACCTCGGCTGTCGCGTTCCGGAGTGCTCGTCGAGCCAGTGGTTCGAGTGTGGTTGCCACGGCTCGATGTACAACCGCGTCGGCGAGAAGAAGGGCGGTCCGGCTCCCCGCGGTCTGGACCACTTCCCCCTCGAGTTCGCCGCCTCAGGAGAGGTGTTCGTCGATACCGGAACCATCGTCCAGGGTGTCCCGATCGGTGTGAACACCACCGGTCAGGAGGCCGAGGGACCTCACTGTGTGGGAGCGAGTGATCACTGATGTTGGCACTGTCCACCACGAACATCGCCTGGCTCCTGCTCCTGGTCGTCACGACTGGGTTCATCGTCTACGCGGTCCTCAACATCCGACAGTCCCGAGCGGAGCTCGGCTCCGAGATCGAGCTGGCTCCGAACCGCAAGGAGTACTACGACGACGAGACCCTCGAGGGCAGTCGACTCGAGCGTGTCCAGCTGCTCGGGGTGCTTCTCCTCGTCGTGGTCGTGATCGGCCTTCCGGTCTACTGGATCCTCGAGCCGGGTCGTCAGGCCGGGGCCGTCGAGGCGAAGGAGGAGATCTTCACCGAGTGGGGACGCCGGCTGTTCGCCCCCACCGCTGAGGGCGGATTCAACTGCGCCGGCTGTCACGGTGGATACGCCGGTGGCGGTGGCGAGGCGGCCTGGAACGTCACCGATCCGAAGACCGGCGAGGTCCAGGCGGTCAACTGGAAGGCCCCCGCCCTCGACACGATCTTCTACCGATTCGACGAGGACGAGGTCCGCTTCATCCTCGTCTACGGCCGACCGTTCTCCCCGATGAGCCCGTGGGGCCTCGAGGGTGGAGGTCCCATGAACGACCAGCAGATCGACACGCTCATCTCCTACCTCTGGTCGATCCAGGTGGAGCGTGAGGACTGCGGTGTCGGCGAGGACGACGCCCGCAGCTGCCCGTCGGGGCACCTTCCCTCGGACATGCAGGGGGACATCGAGACCCGTGCTCGCCAGTTGGTGGCCGACGGGACGTACGCGTCCTACGGAGAGGCGCTCTTCAACCTCGACCTCGGCAGCGGTGCGTACAGTTGCGCGCGATGCCACACGCCCGGTTGGAGCTGGGGTGAGCCGGGGGTGACCGGTCAGGGTGGTTTCGGCTGGAACCTCACCGGCGGCAAGGCGAACACCGTGTTCCCCAACGAGGATGACATGATCGACTTCATCAGGAACGGCTCGGTCTACGGCGCCAAGTACGGCGTGCAGGGGCAGGGGAGCGGCCGGATGCCCGGCTTCGGAGCCATGTTGACCGACGAGCAGCTCACCGCCGTCGTCGAATACGTGCGGGGGTTGTGATGCTCTCGATGCTGCTTGCCGTCAACTGGGAACCAGAACTCCGCGGTCTCCTGACCGTCGTCCTCGGCCTCATCGCGTTCATGGGGTCGGTGTACCTAATCCTCGGTACCAACCTGGGCGCTCGTCTCGGGTTCCTGGTCGCGCTCACCGGACTCGCCGGATGGATGGCGCTCATGGGAGCCATCTGGTGGATCTACGGCATCGGCCTGAAGGGTGAGGACCCCTCCTGGCATCAGGTCCCGGGTCGGACGGTGATCCAGGACCCGAAGGGCCTGTATCAGGCGGGCGTGTTCGAGCAGCGCCTGACGGTCAACCCGGATGCCCCGCTCGATGTGGTGGCCGACGGCATCGTCGACCAGTTCGTCGACGAGGGGTGGTCGGTCGTTCCCGACACCGACCCGGCATTCGGTCAGGCCGAGTCCGCGGCCACGGTCTTCCTCGAGGAGGAGGGAGCCTTCGCTCCCGGTGAGTTCGACGTCACCCATGTCTACGAGATCGGCGGCGAGGCCTACCCGAAGATCTTCGGCCTCGACGCGCTCGACCAGGTCGCCTTCTTCCACAAGCCGTACTACACGGTGGTCGAGGTGGCGCCGTACGTCCCCCTCCGAGACGAGCCTGGGCGCGCCCCCTCCAAGCCGGAGATCGACACGAGCCGGGAACGTCAATACGTCTACATGATCCGCGACCTCGGGTCGCGGCGTGAACCCGCGGCGCTCATCACCATCGGTTCGACGATCGTGTTCCTCGCCCTGTGCTGGATGTTGCACCGTCGCGACCGCTTCGTGGCCGAGAACCTCGAACGGAAGGCGATCGCCACGTCGGCGTGATCTCGGCGATGTCCCAGTACCTCCCCATCGTCGTACTGCTCATCCTGGCGACGCTCTTCGGAGCGTTGAGCTTCGTCGCATCCCGACTCCTGGCCCCGCGCCGTCCGTCGATCGCCAAGGAGGCCCCGTACGAGTGCGGCATCGTGCCGAGCCGCGAGCCTCCTGAGCGCTTCCCGGTGAGCTTCTACATCGTCGCGATGCTGTTCATCATGTTCGACATCGAGATCATCTTCCTCTACCCCTACGCGGTGGAGCGTGGCACGCTCGGCGCCTTCGGGTTCTGGGCGATCCTCGGTTTCTCCGTCGTGTTCTTCCTGACGTTCGTCTATGAGGTGGCCCGCGGCGGTCTCGACTGGGGTCCGTTGCAGCGCTACCGCGACCTCTCGGTCGACGCGGCGATGGTGTCCGCCTCCCGTGACTCGACATCGACGGTCCGGCGCGTCGGCCTCGACGGCCGCGAGCCGACCGGCAGCGGATCGGGGGAGGCCGCCTAGGCGGCAGTGATCATGGGAATCGTCGACAACGTGCTGTCCGACGGCCTCGGCGGGCTGTCGCACAACGTGATCACCGGCCGCATCGAGGACCTCGTCAAGTGGGCCCGCTCGCGCTCCTCATGGCCGGCCTCGTTCGGTCTGGCCTGCTGCGCGATCGAGATGATGGCGACCGGGGCCGCCCACTACGACATCTCGCGCTTCGGCATGGAGGTGTTCCGGGCCTCCCCGCGCCAGGCCGACATCATGATCGTGGCCGGACGCGTCAGTCAGAAGATGGCGCCCGTCCTCCGGCAGGTCTACGACCAGATGATGGAACCCAAGTGGGTCATCTCGATGGGCGTGTGCGCGTCGAGTGGAGGCATGTTCAACAACTACGCCATCGTGCAGGGCGTCGACCAGATCGTGCCGGTCGACGTGTACGCCCCCGGCTGCCCGCCGACCCCGGAGACGCTGATCCACGCGATCGAGACCCTCCACGGACTCATCGAGAGCGGCGAGATCATGCGTCGTCGCGATCTCACCGGCGCTGGCGCCGACATCCACGTCGAGGAGATCCCGGCGACCTCGACCCCCGTCCTCCTCGGAAGCAGCTGACATGAGCGATCAGGCGACGAACGAGGGGACCGAAATGTCCGCCGACGAGGGGTCCGAGTTGCACGGTTGCCCCCTGGTCGACTCCCGGGGACAAGAGGTTCTGCACGTCCCCCGCGATCGCTACACCGAGGTGCTGCGAGCCCTCACCGACGAGGGCTACGCGATGTGCGTCGACCTGACCGCGGTCGACTACTCCCGGTTCATGGATCGCGACCTGCCGGAGGGCATCGAGCCGGAGCGCTTCGAGGTGGTCGTCAATCTGCTCGACATCTCGAACCGCCGCCGCCTCCGGGTGCGCGTGCAGGTTCCCGAGTCCGATCCGGTCGTGCCGACCCTGTTCGACCTCCACCCGGGTACCGAGGCGATGGAGCGCGAGGTCTACGACATGTTCGGCATCTCCTTCTCGGACCACCCGGACCCGTCGCGCATCCTCATGCCCGAGGACTGGATCGGGCACCCGTTGCGCAAGGACTACGAGACCGGTTCGATCCCCGTGCAGTTCAAGGGGGCGCCGACATGACGATGATCGCCAACGAGGGCGCCCAGGAGATGCGCCCCCGCTCCGAGTTCTCCTCGGGATCGACGGTGAGATCCCCGAGCGCGCCGTCTGGATGCGGATGCTCCTGTCCGAGCTCAACCGGATGAGCTCGCACCTGCTGTTCATGGCGACCAACGGGATGGACCTCGGCGCCGTCTCGATGATGATCTACGGCTGGCGTGAGCGCGAGGAGGTGCTCAGGTTCTTCCAGAAGGTCACCGGCCTGCGCATGAACCACAACTTCATCCGTCCCGGTGGTCTCGCCGCCGACCTGCCGGCGGGGTGGCGCGACGACGTGCTCCGACTGCTCGACATGCTCCCCGATCGCCTCGAGGAGTACGACGTCCTCATGACGGGGCAACCGATCTGGCGCGAGCGCCTGCAGGGGGTCGGGGTCATCACCCCGACCGAGGCCCTCGCCCTCGGGGCGACCGGGCCGATCCTGCGCTCGACGGGCGTCGAGTGGGACCTGCGTCGCGACATGCCGTATCTGCGCTACGACGAGGTCGACTTCGACGTGGTGGTCGGTACGTACGGCGACGCCTTTGACCGATACGCCATCCGCCTGAATGAGATCCGGGAGTCGATGGGCATTGTCCGTCAGATCCTCGATCGGATGCCCTCGGGTGACTACCGCATCCAGGACAAGAAGGTCACGCCGCCGCCTCGCGCCCGCATCGACGAGTCGATGGAGGCCCTCATCCATCACTTCAAGATCTTCACCGAGGGTTTCCGCGTGCCCGAGGGCGAGGTCTACGTCGGTATCGAGAGCCCCCGGGGAGAGATCGGCTGCTACATCGCCAGTGACGGCTCACCCACCCCGTATCGGATGCACATGCGCGCCCCCTCCTTCGTCAACATCCAGTGCCTGCCGCACATGATGCGCGGCGGTCTGGTCGCCGATGCCGTGGCCGTCATCTCGAGTGTCGACCCGGTGCTCGGGGAGGTCGACCGATGAGTCGATTCAGCGCGGAGAACCTCACGCTCGCCCGCGAGATCGTCAGCCGGTACCCGCGACCCAAATCGGCGGTGATCCCGCTGCTGCACCTCGCCCAGGAGCAGGAGGGATGGATCTCCGAGGAGGCCATGCGCGAGATCGCCGAACTGGTCGGGGTCACCCCGGCCGAGGTGCGGGGCACGGGGACCTTCTACGAGATGTTCCACTTCGAGCCGATCGGGCGCTACCTCCTGAACATCTGCGGCACGATGTCGTGCGCGCTCATGGGCGCCGGCGAGTTGATGCACGCCGCTGAGGAGGAGCTCGGTGTCCGCGCTGGTGGAACGACCGATGACGGACTCATCACCCTGCACGGCGCGGAGTGCCAGGCCGCCTGCACCGAGGCGCCGTGCCTCCAGGTGAACTACCGCTACCGGTTCCGCGTCACCCCAGATGGGGTGCGGCAACTGATCGCCGACCTCCGGTCGGGTGCCCTCTCCGATGAGATCCCGCCGCACGGGACCCTCGCCACCGTCCGCCAGCACATCCCGTCCGATCGCGCGGTCGGAGCGGTCGACCCCGATGTCGACACCGCTCCTCCCGCGTGGATCCCGGTGACCGTCGAGGGAGCGTCGTCGTGACCGTCGAGACCTACCCGTGGGCCCCCGGCTTCGTGGCCGGTGACCGTCCCCGCATCGTCACCTCTCGTTTCGAGCATGAGGACTCGCACACCCTCGAGCGCTACATGGCGACCGGTGGCTACGAGGGCCTGAGGGCCGCGCTCGCGAAGCCAGCCGCCGAGGTGCACGAGCAGGTGCGCGGTTCGACCCTCCTCGGTCGAGGCGGTGCCGGATTCCCGGCCGGGGTGAAGTGGGGTCTCACCCCCGAGGGTGTGTACCCGAGGTACCTCGTCGTCAACGGCGACGAGTCCGAGCCCGGCACCTACAAGGACCGACTCCTGATGGAGCGCGACCCCCACCAGCTGATCGAGGGATGCCTGATCGCGTGCTACGCGGCCGGACTGTCGCGCTGCTTCCTGTACATCCGCGGTGAGATGGCCCTGGCGCAGGAGCGGGTGGCGACGGCGCTCAACGAGGCCTACGCCGCCGGTCTCGTCGGCCGGGACATCCTCGGCTCGGGGTTCGGGGTCGACATCGTCCTCCACTGGGGCGCCGGCGCGTACGTGGTCGGCGAGGAGACCGCGCTCATCGAGTCGCTCGAGGGCAACCGGGGCATGCCGCGTCTCAAGCCCCCGTTCTTCCCGGCCGCGATCGGCCTCTACGGCAAGCCGACGATCGTCAACAACGTCGAGACCCTCTCCAACCTCCCCTTCATCGCCGCCAACGGCGCGGAGGCCTACACCGCCATCGGGACCGAGACCTCACCGGGGACGCGCATGGTCGCCGTCTCGGGTCACGTGCGCCGGCCGGGGGTCTACGAGATCGTGAACGGCACCACCACCTTCCGCGACCTGCTCTACGGGGAGGAGTTCTGCGGTGGTATCCGCGACGGGAACGAGCTCAAGGCCTTCGTGCCCGGAGGTGGCTCCGCCCCCTGGTTCCTTCCCGACCAGCTCGACCTGCCCTTCGAGGGACGCCAGGTCGGCGCCGCTGGTTCCATGCTCGGTTCCGGCGCGATCATGGTGATGGACTCCACCACCGACATCCCGGCGGCGGCGCTCACGCTCACCCGTTTCTACGCGCATGAGTCGTGCGGAAAGTGCGTGCCCTGCCGGGAGGGCGGCACCTGGTTGATGCGGGTGCTCGAACGCGTGGTCGCCGGAGAGGGAACCACCGACGATCTCGACCTGCTGCTCGAGGTGGGGCAGTCGATCTGCCCGGGCGACATGCCGCACGCCTCGAGCGAGGCCCTCGGTCTCGAGGCGACCCCGTTCCCCTACAAGATGACGACGATCTGCTTCGTGGGCCCCTCGGCCTATGTGCCGGTGCACTCCGCGCTCACCCTGTTCCGCTCGGAGTTCGAGGAGCGGGTCGCCCCGAGTCGTTCACGTACGCGCATCCCCGTGGTCGCGGTCGGGGGTGGGCAGTGAGCACCACCGAGGACACCGGGGCCGAGGTGGACGACGAGGTCGTCGAACCCGATCCGGACGCGGTCTCGATCACCGTGAACGGGCGGTCGGTGACCGCGCGTCGCGGTGATCTGGTGATCGCGGCGGCGGAGCGGGCCGGCGACTACATCCCGAGGTTCTGCTACCACCCGCGTATGTCCTCGGTCGGCATGTGTCGTCAGTGCCTGGTCGAGATCGACACGGGGCGCGGACCGATGCTGCAGCCCTCGTGCATGGTGACCGTCTCGGAGGGGATGGTCGTCGACACCGAGTCCGAGACCACCAAACGCGCCCAGGAGGGCATCCTCGAGCTGCTGCTCGCGAACCACCCGCTCGACTGTCCGGTGTGCGACAAGGGTGGCGAGTGCCCCCTCCAGGACCAGGCCTTCAGCCACGGTCCGGGTGAGAGTCGGTACGTCGAGGAGAAGCGTCACTACGAGAAGCCGATCCCCATCAGCGATCTCGTCTACCTCGACCGCGAGCGCTGCATCCTGTGCGACCGGTGCACCCGGTTCGCCGATGAGGTGGCCGGCGATGCGCTGATCCACTTCATCGACCGGGGCAACGCCACCCAGGTGAACACCTTCCCGGACGAGCCCTTCTCGAGCTACTTCTCTGGGAACACCGTCCAGATCTGTCCGGTGGGCGCGCTGACCGCCAAGCCGTACCGCTTCAAGGCTCGTCCGTGGGACCTCGAGCAGGTCGAGAGCACCTGCACCTCCTGCTCGGTGGGATGTCGCATCTCCGTGCACTCGAGCCGCGACCGCCTCCTGCGTTTCCAAGGGGTCGATGACGAGGCCGTCAACTGGGGATGGCTCTGCGATCGCGGACGCTTCAACTTCGAGTCGGTCCACGCCGATCGTCGACTCGCCGAGCCGTTGATCCGATCGGCCGAGGGTCTCGTCCCGACCGACTGGTCCTCGGCGTTGTCGATCACCGCCGACCTCATCCGCTCCGCCGTCGACGGCGGCGGCCCGGGCTCGGTCGCGGTGCTCGGTGGGGCGCGGGGAACCAACGAGGACGCCCTTGCGTGGTCGGCCCTCGCCGACGCGCTCGGGGTCGAGAGCCGGGACGCCCGTCTCGGCGACGGCCTCGGCCTCGATCTCCTCGACCTGCCGAGGGCGACGATCGCCGACCTCGCCTCGGCATCGACGGTCGTGCTCATGGCTCCCGATCTGAAGGAGGAGCTCCCGGTGCTGCATCTGCGTCTGCGCGACGCGGCACTGCGTTCGGGTACGAGGGTCATCGAGTTCACGCAGAGCGGTTCCGGGCTCACCCGCCATGCCTGGAGGAGCATCCGTCACCTCCCGGGCACCGGGGCATCGGCGGTCGCCGAGGCTCTCGCTGATGCCGAGGTCGCGGCGCAGCTCGCCTCCGGCCCGGTGGTCGTGGTCGCCGGCCGTCAGAACCTCGCCGAGAGCGCGGAGGCCCTCTCCGACCGGGTGGGCGCGGTGCTCGCGGCGGCTCCCGAGGCCGGGGTCCTGCCGGTGCTCCGACGGGGCAACACCATGGGAGCGCTCGCAGCGGGTCTGCACGGACCGCGCGATGCCGCCGACATCCTCCGGGAGGCGGCCGAGGGGCGGATCGACCTGCTCATCCTGCTCGGATCCGATCCGCTCGCGGACTTCCCCGACTCGCGTCTGGCCCGCACCGCGCTCGCCCGCGTCGGCCGGATCGTCTCGCTCGACGGGCATCTCTGCGCCTCGAGTGAACAGGCCGATGTCGTGCTCCCGGTGGCGGTCATGGGCGAGAAGTCGGGGACGACCACCAACCTCGAGGGCCGTGTGACCCCGGTGTCCCAGAAGGTGACGGTGCACGGTACGGCCCGACCCGACTGGATGATCGCCCTGGATCTCGCGAGTCGTCTCGGTGTCGATCTCGGTGTCGCCGATCTCGGCGACCTCACCGCTCGTGTCACCGCCGACGACCGGGGTGTCTGGTCGGTGCCGACCGGTGTGGAGCCCGCCCACTTCGAGTCGGTGGTCGGTACCAACTACGACTTCCGTCTCGTGCTCTCGCGTCGGCTCTACGACGCGGCGGTGTCCACGCAGTGCTCCCCGTCGCTCGAGGGTCTCGCCGGCGGTCGCGGACTCTCGGTCCATCCGTCGGATCTTGAGCGCATCGGGGTCGCCTCGGGAGATGACGTCAAGGTGATCGGGCCGCGGGGCTCGGTCGTGCTCCCGCCGGGATGCAGAACCGCATCGGCCCCGACAAGGCCGGTCCGTTCGGACTGCTCCAGACCCTCGCCGACGGCATCAAACTCTTCTTCAAAGAGGACCTCATCCCCGAGCGCTCCGATCGGTTGGTCTTCAAGCTGGCGCCGTTCCTCGCCTTCGTGCCGGCCTTCCTGATCTGGTCGGTGATCCCCCTCGGCGGAGACTTCACCGACGGCCGCGACGGCACCGTCGAGTGGTTCGGTCAGGTCACCAGGGTCCAGCTCGCCGACCCGCCCGTCGGTGTCCTGCTGGTGCTCGCCCTCTCATCGATCGCGGTGTACGGCGTGATGCTCGCCGGCTGGTCGAGCGGGTCGAAGTACCCGCTGCTCGGCTCGGTGCGGGCATCGGCCCAGATGATCTCCTACGAGGCGGCGCTCGGGCTCAGCCTCGCGACGGTGCTGATGGCGGCGGGCACGCTCTCGACCTCCGGCATCGTCATGTCCCAGGACCGTCTCACCGACTGGCACCTCCTCTCCACCGGCGTCGTGCCCTTCGTGGTGTTCCTCATCGCCATGACGGCGGAACTGAACCGCCCGCCGTTCGACCTGGTCGAGGCGGAGCAGGAGATCGTCGGCGGGTTCCACACCGAGTACTCCTCGATCCGGTTCGCCCTGTTCTTCCTCGCCGAGTTCATGAACGTGATCTCGATGAGCGCCCTGTTGGTGACCCTCTTCCTCGGCGGGCCCCAACCGTTGCTCATCGGCTCCTTCGACCTCTTCGCCGTGCTCGGTCCCTTCGGCGGCACGGCCTGGCTGCTGCTGAAGGTGTTCCTCTTCCTCTATGTGTACGTGTGGTTCCGGGCCACGCTGCCCCGACTCCGCTACGACCAGTTGATGGACCTCGGCTGGAAGGTGCTGATCCCGGTGGCGCTCGGCTGGTTCCTCCTCCTCGCCGCCCTGCAACTCGGTCGCGACAACGATCTCTCCCAGACCAACTACGTGGCGCTCGTCGTGGTCTGCCTGGTCGTTCTCGGGCTCGGCTATCTGCTCTTCTCCGCGGCGATCGCCGTGGCGCGGCGCAACAGGGACAGGGAAGGAGCGGCCTACTGATGGGCTACCTGGACGGATTCGCCGTCACCCTCCGCCAGCACCGGCTCTTCGGCGGCAAGCGGGTGACCACCTCCTACTCCGGCGGTCGCGAGGCGCGGCGCGCCGGCCGTGACACCGACCCGTCGGCCGACGACGACGTCAAGGTCGCCAAGCCCGAGCGCCTCCACGGGCGCCACGTCCTGAACCGGTATCCGGACGGGATGGAGAAGTGCATCGGCTGCGAGCTGTGCGCCGGGGTCTGCCCGGCCAAGTGCATCTACGTCCGCGGCCGCGACAACGATCCGGAGGATCCGACCTCGCCGGGGGAGCGCTTCGGGTTCGTCTACGAGATCAACTACCTGCGGTGCATCCACTGCGACCTCTGCGTCGAGGCCTGCCCGACCGAGGCGATCACCGAGACGAAGCTGTTCGAGTTCTCCTTCACCGACCGTCGCGACGCGATCTACACCAAGGACGAACTGCTCGTCGACGACGAGGGCCGCCCGAAGCGACTCCCGTGGGAGGACTGGCGCGAGGGCGAGGACGAGATGACCTCCGGCTGGATGCGCGCGACCTCGCCGGCGGGAGACGCGAGTTTCGAGGGCGTCGAGGGCTGGAGCGGCGAGCTCGGGCACGGTGTGCGCGCCCCTGAGCCCACCCAGGACGTCCGAGACGGATCGGCTGACGACTGATGGAACTGGTGGTCTTCGTTCTCGCCTCGGCGATGGTGCTCCTGGGAGCGGTCGGTGTCATTGCCTTCCGGAACCCCGTGCACGCCGCCCTCGGGCTCATCCTCACCCTCTTCGGGGTGGCGGTCCACTTCGTGTCCATGGAGGCACACTTCCTCGCGGCCGTGCAGGTGATCGTGTACGCCGGGGCGATCGTGGTGCTCTTCCTCTTCGTGATCATGCTGCTCGGTGTCGATCGCGCCGAGGACCTCAGCATCGAGCCACTCCGACTCCAGCGACCGGTCGCGGTGGTGCTCGGTGTCGGCATCACCGTGCTGATCGCCGGTGCCGTGGTGCGCGGGGCCGACACCCTGGGGCGCGAGACGGTCGCTGACGCGCCCGGTGACTCGAACATCCGCGCGCTGGCGCGGAGCCTCTACAGCGATCACGTGCTCGCCTTCGAGCTCACCTCGGTGCTGCTCATCGTGGCGGTCGCCGGGACCGTCATCCTGACCCGGCGTCTGAAGAGGTCGGAGGGCTGAGCATGGAACCGACCACCACCTCCTATCTGGTCCTCGCCGCGCTCCTCTTCGGCATCGGTGCGACCGGTGTCATGATCCGGAGGAACCCGCTGGTGATGTTCATGTGCATCGAGTTGATGCTGAACGCGGTGAACCTGACCTTCGTCGCGCTCGCCACCCGGTTCTCCGATATCGACGGTCAGACCGCGGTCTTCTTCGTCATGGTGGTCGCCGCCGCTGAGGTCGTGGTCGGTCTCGGCATCATCATCTCGATCATGCGACGACGGCCGGGTTCGACCGTCGATGACCTCGCGGAACTGAGGGGCTGACCGTGCTCGACGTGATCTGGTTGGTGCCCGCCCTCCCACTGCTCGGCTTCCTGACGATCCTCCTGTTCGGTCGTCGCATCGGGGAGCCGGGTGCCGGGTACGTCGCGGCCGCGGCGGTCCTCGGCTCGTTCCTCGTGACCGTCGGGGCCTTCTTCGATCTCCTCTCCATCGATGAGCACCATCGGGAGCACGTGAGCGTGCTCTTCTCCTGGGTGCCCGTGTCATCGCTGCAGATCGACATGGCGTTGCTGGCCGATCCGCTCTCGATCACCATGGCCCTCTTCGTGACCGGGATCGGCTTCCTGATCCACCTGTTCGCCATCGGCTACATGCACGGCGACCCGAAGTTCTCGAAGTTCTTCCTCTACCTGAACCTCTTCGTGCTGTCGATGCTGATGCTGGTCCTCGGGGAGAACCTCCTCGTGACCTTCCTCGGCTGGGAGGGCGTCGGCGCCTGCTCCTACTTCCTGATCTCGTTCTGGCACACCCGCGAGTCGGCCGCGACCGCCGGCAAGAAGGCCTTCGTCACCAACCGCATCGGTGACTGGGGTGTCATGCTCGCGATGTTCCTCGGCTTCCAGGCGGTCGGCTCGGTGTCCTACTCGGCGTTGAACGGCGCCGCGGAGTCCGGGGCGCTGGCGTCCTCGACTGCGACGGGCATCGCGCTGCTGCTCTTCGTCGGTGCGGCCGGCAAGTCGGCCCAGCTCCCGCTCTACCTCTGGCTCCCCGACGCGATGGAGGGTCCGACCCCGGTGTCGGCGCTCATCCACGCCGCGACCATGGTCACCGCCGGTGTGTTCCTGATGACCCGCATGAACCCGGTCATCGCCGCATCGGCCGACTACGCACCGCAGGTGATCGCCTGGGTCGGAGCGATCACGGCGCTGTTCGCCGCCACGGTCGCCGTCGCCCAACACGACATCAAGAAGGTGCTGGCCTACTCGACGGTCTCCCAGCTCGGCTACATGTTCCTCGCGGTCGGGTCGGGCGCCTACGTGGCGGCCATCTTCCACATGGTGACCCACGCCTTCTTCAAGGCGCTGATGTTCCTCGGATCCGGCTCGGTGATCCACGGCATGCACCACGAACAGGACATGCGTCGGATGGGGGCGTTGCGGCACGTGATGCCGATCACGGCCGGGACCTTCATCATCGGCTGGCTCGCGATCGCCGGCGTGCCCCCGTTCGCGGGGTTCTGGTCGAAGGACGAGATCCTGCTCTTCACCCTCGCGTCGAGTCCGGTCCTCTACGTGATCGGCCTGGTGACGGCGGTGCTCACGGCCTTCTACATGACGCGCCAGGTGATCATGGTCTTCTTCGGGAAGGCCCGCTGGGAGTCGCACGCCGAGGACCACGGCGCGCACGGTGAGTTCCGGCCGCACGAGTCGCCCGCGATCATGCTGTTCCCCCTCGTCGTCCTCGCCGGTCTCTCGGTGGTGGGCGGAGCGATCCAACTGCCCTCGTTCGGCATCGTTCCGAAGGGGTGGCGCCACCATCTCGAGGACTGGCTGCACCCGGTGGTCGCCCCGGGTGAGGCCGTGATCAAGGGCACCGGGGCCTACGACGCCAAGTCGTGGCTCGCCCTGCTCGCCATCGCCTGCGCCGCGCTCGGCATCCTCGCGGCGATCGCCGTGTACGCCAAGGGGCGGGGCCGCCCGATCGAACCGGACCTCCTCGCCAGGGGTTGGCGCTACGACGAGACGGTCAGCGCCTTCATGGGCGGACCGGGCCGGAAGGCCTTCGACGCGGTCGCGCGTTTCGACGCCGCGGTGGTCGACGGCGCGGTGAACGGCACCGGTGTCGGCGTCCGAGCCGTGGCTGAGCGCCTTCGGCGCGGGCAGACCGGGTTCGTCAGGAACTACTCCGCGATCGTGGTGGCCGGTGTGCTCGCGGTGCTCGCCTGGTTCGTCATCGTGAGGGGGGTGCTGTGATGCACGGCGCCGTCGACTTCCCGCTGCTCTCCATGCTCGTGCTGGTCCCGGCCGTTGCGTCCCTGCTGGTGGCGCTGGCGCCGCGACGTCGTCCCGAGTACGCCAAGCTCATCGCCACGGTGACGTCGGTCGGTGTCGGCGCGATGTCGGTGTGGATGCTGCGGGCCTTCGACAGTCACTCGGGTGGCTTCCAGTTCGTGTCCCGGCACCCGTGGATCGAGTCCTGGGGGATCTCCTGGCACCTCGGTGTCGACGGCATCTCCCTCTTCCTGTTCTTCGTGTTCTTCGAGATCGTGCTCGTGCCGATGTACTTCCTGATCGGGGGATGGGGCTACGAGGACCGAGTTCGTGCGGCCACGAAGTTCTTCCTCTACACGATGCTCGGTTCGGCGTTCATGCTGGTGTCGATCCTCGCGACGGTGTTCATCGCCTCGGCGAACGGGATCGGTCGCGTCACCTTCGACCTCGTCGAGTTGGCCGAGGAGGCCTCGTTCGCGGCCTCGACCGGGCGATGGCTGTTCCTCGGCTTCGCCGTCGCCTTCGCCGTGAAGGTCCCCGTGTTCCCGGTGCACACCTGGCTACCCGACGCCCACACCCAGGCGCCGACGGCGGGCTCGGTGGTGCTGGCGGGCGTCATGTTGAAGCTCGGCACCTACGGCTTCCTCCGCTTCGGCCTCTATCTCTTCCCGGAGGCCGCGCGTTGGAGCCGGTCGCTGTGGTTGACGCTCGCGGTGATCGGGATCGTCTACGGAGCGATCGCGGCGACCATGCAACGCGACCTGAAGCGGCTCGTCGCGTACTCCTCCGTGGCGCACCTCGGGTTCATCGTGCTCGGCACGTTCGCATTCACCACCCAAGCCATCACCGGGTCGGTGATGCAGATGGTGAACCACGGCGTCTCCACCGGTGCCCTGTTCCTGCTGGTCGGCATGATCTACGAGCGTCGCCACACCCGTCAGATCTCCGAACTCCGGGGTCTGCAGCAGGTGGCTCCGGTGTTCGCGGCTGCCTTCATGGTGGTGATGCTGTCGTCGATCGGTGTGCCGGGTCTCAACGGGTTCGTCGGTGAGTACCTCATCCTGATCGGTTCGTTCCTCACCGCCCGCTGGTGGGTCGTGGTGGCCGCCACCGGTGTGATCCTCGCCGCGCTCTACCTGCTGTGGGCCTATCAGCGGGTCTTCCACGGAGAACCCGATGAGGAGAACCGCTCCTTCGCCGAACTCCGCTGGCGGGAGGGTCTCCTGCTGCTGCCCTTCATCGGGATCATCGTCTTCACCGGCATCTACCCCAAGCCGATGCTCGAGCGGATCGAGCCCGCCGTCCAGTCGCTGATCGAGCACGTCTCCGAGCGCACCGGGTACAGCGAGCCGCAGCCGGTGGCGGCCGTCCCGCACGACGCACACGGGGAGGATGAGTGATGCCCGCGCAGTACATGCCTCCCTCGATCGACTGGTTCGCGCTGTCCCCCTACCTCGTGATGGTGGTCGGAGCCCTGGGGATGCTCGTCGTCGGGGCGCTCACCCCGCGTTGGCCGTCCGGTCTCCACTCCCTCGTCTCGGCGGTCACCGCCGGCACCGCGGGGTTGTTGGCCGTGTTCATCTGGGATGACGTGTCCGAGTCCGGACCCGCGACCCTCGTCGGCGGAGCGCTCGCCCACGACGCCTTCGCCCAGTTCGTGACGGTCGCGATCTGCGCGGCCACGGCGCTCGTCGCCCTGGTCACCGACGCCGAGGTGCGTGGGACGGTGCTCGAGGGCCCCGAGGTCCACGCCCTGTTACTCACCGCGGCCACGGGCGCGATGGTCATGGGGGCGAGCAACGACCTCATCGTGCTCTTCCTCGGCCTCGAGACGCTCTCGCTCGCCCTCTATGTGCTCGCCGCCTCGGAGCGGACCGCCGCTGGCCAGGAGGCCGGCATGAAGTACTTCATCCTCGGCGGTCTGGCCTCGGCCGTTCTCCTCTACGGGATCGCGCTGCTCTACGGTGGCGCGCGCTCCACCAACATCGGCGAGATCGTCGCCCACTTCCAGTCGACGGTCGCCCTCGAGCGCAATGACTCGCTGGTGCTCGCCGGTCTCGCCCTGCTGACGGTCGGCCTCGGCTTCAAGGTCGCCGCCGCGCCATTCCACGTCTGGTCGCCGGACGTGTACCAGGGGGCCCCGACCCACGTCACCGCCTTCATGGCATCAGTCGGCAAGGCCGCGGCCTTCGCGGCGATGCTGCGGGTGCTCGTCGTGGCGCTGCCCTTCCACCGCGACGACTGGCGGCCGGTGATCTGGGTGCTCGCTGTGGCCTCGCTGGTTATCGGATCGACGCTCGCGGTGGCGCAGACCGATGTGAAGAGGATGCTCGCCTTCTCCTCGGTGAGCCATGCCGGCTTCCTGCTGGTCGGAGTGGAGGCCGCCGGGCATCACGCCGGGGAGTCCGACGCCGGTGAGGGTCTCGCGAGCGTGCTGATCTACCTCGGGCTCTACTCGGTGCTCGTGGTCGGCACCTTCGCGGTGGTGGCCGTGGTTGCCCG
>RGGX01000071.1 GCA_010024485.1 Actinomycetota bacterium
TCCATGGCCGCGCTCGGCTGAGCCGGACCCGCGCGATCAGCGGGCGAAGACCTGGTTGTCGTCGGCGAAGGCCTTGAACTCGAGGGCGTTCCCCGCGGGGTCGAGGAGGAACATCGTCCACTGCTCACCGGGTTGGCCCTCGAAGCGGAGATAGGGCTCGATCACGAACTCCGTCGAGTTCGATCGCAGGCGTTCCGCGAGTCGGTGAAAGGTCTCGACATCGAGCAGGACCCCGAAGTGCGGGACGGGGACATCGTGACCGTCGACCGGATTCGCCACCCGCACCCCCGCCCCGTCATCAAGATGCGTCACGACCTGATGTCCGAAGAGGTCCCAGTCGATCCAGGTCGTGTCGCTGCGGCCCATCGGGCATCCGAGCACGCCCCCGTAGAAGTCCGCGGCCGCGGCCAGGTCATCGACCGGAACGGCGAGGTGGAAGCGGTGAACTGCGCCCACTGGCTCAGGCATCGACCGGGGCCAGACGCTCGGTGAACCACTCGAGGATGATCTCGAAGCGCCGACGGCGATGGAACGGCGACCCCGAACGCGAGAGCTCGTGGTCCTCACCGGGGAAACGCCAGAACTCGACGGGCTTGCCGAGCCAGCGGAGGGTGATGAACAGCTCCTCGGCCTGACTCACCGGACACCGGATGTCGTCCTCGCTGTGGATGATCAGCATCGGGATGTCGATCTCGGAGGCGAAGCGGACCGGCGACATGCGCAGGTACTCCTCGGGGTCGGTGACCGGGTCGACACCGTGCTCGACCCGGAACATCGTTCCGATGTCGCTCGACCACTCCTCGGTGAGCAGGTTGTTCACGGCGCGTTCCGAGCACACTGCCCGCAGACGACCCTCGTGATGGGAGGCGAGCAACGTCGCCATGTAGCCGCCGTAGCTCCCACCCTGCATACCGACCCGCTCCCGGTCACAGGCCGGGAAGCGCTCCAGGGCGGTGTCGATGACCGAGAGCACATCCTCGAGATCGGCGACACCCCAGCCGGTGCCCGGCGCGACGGGATGTTTCGGCCCGAGGATTGCCTGCCCCCAGGCCTGCTCTCGACCCGAGCCGCCACGCGGGTTCGACATGATGACGACGAATCCCGCCGCTGCCTGAGCCTGCGCCTCATCGAAGAACGTCTCTCCGTACTGGGTGTGCGGGCCACCATGGACGTTGACGATCACCGGCAGGGGAGAGGAACCGTCCATCGGATCAACCCCGGGCGGGCACATGATCCAGGCGTCGATCTCCCCGTCGGTGCCCGGTGTCGGGTGAGGACACGGAGCGCTGAAGCGGGTCCACCCCATCGGGGAGAACCGCTCGACGAGCGCGGCGGCCGGATCGAGGAGTTCGCGCATGGTTCCGTCGGTCTCGACTCTGAGCACCCGTCCGGGGCGGTCGACCTCGGTGATCACCGCGACGGTGACGTCGCCGCGACGGTCCCAAGAGGTGATGCACCGGGGGCCCGAGGTGATCGGCGTGGGGTCTGAGGCGCCTGTCGCGTCGAGGGAGAAGAGATGGGAGGTGCCGCGGTCCTCGGCGCTCGCCAACACCGTCGACCCGTCGACCCACACCGGTCGAACGGTCCCCGAGGTCAGGACGAAGGTCCGGTCGAGGCTCTCGGAGATCCATCGCCGGCTGCCCGAGGCGAGGTCGACCACCCCGACCCGCACGTTCTGCGGGTAGGTCAGCGGGTCCTCGTTGCCGAGGAAGGCGACGAGGGTGCCGTCGGGCGACACCGAGGGGAACCAGCAGTCGAGACCTCCGTCGGTCAGCGCCTCGGCGACGGGGGCGCCGCCCGCGGTCGGGAGGGAGATCCGGTACAGGTCGGTGGCGAGATCGGTGTCCCATCCCGCGTGGCGGGCCGCGGCGACGATGACGGCGGAGGAGTCGGGGGTCCAGCAGAAGTCGCTGTGATCAGGTGAGGCGCCCTCGGGCAGTTCCGACTCCGGCGTGAGGTCGATCACCGATCCGGTGCCGTCGGCTGCCACCGCGAACACATGGTTGGGTCGGTCGTAGACCCATCCCTCCCCGTTGAGGCGCGTGTAGTACGTCTCGATTCGGCGGGGCTCCCGATCGGCATCCTTGTCATGGGTGTACCGCTCATGCGGCACGCGGGCGGCGAAGGCGATCATCCGGCCGTCGGGTGACCAGGCCGGCGACGAGAGCGAGTCGGGTCGTTCGACGAGACGGCGCACCTCGCCGGGGCCCTCCACCGGGATGATGTGGAGGCTCGCCCGGCGGTCGGTCGGGTCGCCACCGCGTCGCGAGACGAAGGCGAGGTGTCGACCATCGGGAGACCACGTGGGGGAGGTCTCACCCGGATCACCGGAGGTCAGTGGTCGGGGTGTGCCCGAACCGTCGGTGTCGGCGAGCCAGATCTGACGTCGATAGGTGTTGGCCTCGAGATCGACGCGCGAGGTGGTGAACGCCACCTTCGAGCCGTCGGGGGAGACAGCGACCTCGCCGGTGGACACCTGCCCGTCGAGGAGTCGGGACACGAGATCGGTGAACGCGGAGTTCGAGGGAGCGGCCATGGCGCGGGACGCTACCGGTGGGGACGCGTCGCGGTCGGATCGACCGGGTCGGACCGCTCGTCGCGGGACGGCTACGGTGCCCGCCATGGCACTCGAACTCGTTCCGCTCTGCACCGCGACCATCTCTCTGGCGAAGCCGATCGTCGTCTCGCCCACCCTCACGATCGGGGAGCTCACCTCGGTCGAGTACGAGGGCGAGCGGATCCGGGCCTCCATGAAGGGCCAGGCTGCGGCCGACTGGATCCGCATCGGAGCGGACGGGGTCGGCACCCTCGATGTGAAGCTCGCCGTCGAGACCGACGACGGCGCGACCGTCTACGCGGAGTACTCGGGTCGCATGCACTTCGACACCATGACGATCTACGCGGCGCCGCTGTTCCACACCGGCGACGAGCGCTACGCCTGGCTCAACCGCGTCCAGGGCGTCGCCAAGGGGTCATTCCCCGAGCGGGGCAAGCTCGTCTACGAGATCTACGAACTGGTCTGACCGACGCGCGCTGGGGACGGCGCCCGCCAGCCGAGTCGGAGCGCGACGAGTCGCAGGGTGATCACCATCGCCGCCGTCGCCAATGCGGCCGCCGCGCTGCTCGACCCGGTCCCGTGCAAGGTGACGGTCACCGTGGATCCGATCGCGGCCGGCACCGCGTAGAGGGTCGAGTCGACGCGGAAGATCTGTGGGGCGTCACCGGAGAGCGTGTCGCGCAGTACACCGCCCCCGGTGGCGGTCACCACGCCGACGAGCACCGAGGCGAGGGCGCCGAGACCGGCGTCAGCCGACACGGAGGCCCCGGCGACGCAGAACAGGCCGAGACCGAGGGCGTCGAAGACGAGCATTGCCCGGTGCCACCGAGCGAGAGGGCGATGCGCCGCCGCGGACACCACCGCGGCCGCCAGGGCGGTCGGCAACAGCCAGGGGTCGCTGAAGGCCGCCGGGGTTCCGTCGGCGATCACGAGGTCGCGAACGAAGCCGCCACCGAGGGCGGTGACCGTCCCGAGGGCGAGCACGCCGATCAGATCGAAGTCCTTCCGGACCGCGAGGAGCGAACCCGAGGCGGCGAAGGCGATGATCCCGGCGAATTCGAGGAGCGTCACCACGGACTGGTCGAGACCTCCCGTCACCGGTCGAGTCCGATCTCCGCGGTGATCCGTCCGGCGCGCTGATGCGAGACCTCGATCGTCAGCGTCTCACCCGCTGGGGCGCGCACCGTCCACTCGTGCAGCAACCGGTCGGGGGTGCCATCGGAGGGTGGGCGACCACCGAGGTTCATCGCCGCCCGGCCGGCGAGTTGCCCGAGACGCGCCGTCGATGGCCCACCGACGGTGGTCGCCGGCGAGCCCGAGGCGGTGGTGATCGAGGCGCGAATGGGCAGCACCAGGCGCTCCTTGCGGGCATGGCCGCTGATGTCGGTCGGGAGCCACCCGGTGTTGGCGACGCCGAGACGCACTCTCCAGTTGTCGTCCCCGAGGCTCTCGGCCTCGAGAAGCCCGATGACGAGACGAGGTGAGGCGAGGGCCTGGTGAATGGCGAAATCGGCATGCGGGCGCACCTCGGCTGCCAGCATCGACGGCGGGGCGTTCGTCCACAGTGCGAAGTCGTCCGCGCCGCCGATCTCGACCGGGCCGAGCTGCGGGTGCTCGAAGGCCGTCCAACCGACGTAGCCGCCGGGGGCGTGCTCATCGGACCAGCGGGCGACGGCGAGCTCCTGCTCGACGGTCGGACCCTCGAACCAGAAGTGGGTGCTCGCGCGCTCCCCGGTGGCGTGGTGGATCACATCCCAGAACTCCGTGGTCCACGAGAAGAGACCGAGGTGGTCATAGGCCCAGTCATCAGCAGCACCGCTCATGAGATGACGTCGGTCCCAGGTGAAGTCCTCGTAGACCGAGTGGCAGCGGTAGCCAGTGAGTTCGGTTCCACGCTCGGCGAGTCGCTTCCACACCCAGAGGTCGGCGGCCGGCAGGTCACCATCGGGTCGCGTGCTGCTCGGGCGGAGCAGAACTCCGCCGCTGGTGTGGAAGGCGTTGTAGCCGCAGATGTTCGGGCGCTCGCGAACCGCGCGGACCAACGCGTCGATCTCGGGTTCGGACAGCGGATGGTCGCCGGAGCCGAGCACCGAGGTCGACCATCCGGCCGGGAAGTTCCGGTTCAGGTCAAGCCCGGCCGGATCCCTCGGAGTGTCGATGGTGAACCCGTCGTGGTCCTCCACGACACCTTCGCTGAGCAACCGGTAGCGCTGGCGCCCCTCGACGTGGCCGTCGGCGGGCACCGGCACCATCACGCGGGAATCCTCGGGATGCTCGACCCAGGCCCCGTCGGGATCGGCGATCCGCATCGTGCGGATCACACCGTCTCCGTCGACGTCGCTCGGGATGAGTCCGGGCCACCGATGCCCGTCGGTCCACGGCCACGGGCGCACGCTCGAACGATGGAACACAGGGGAGTCGGCGAGCGCGTCCTCCACACCGTCGGGGTTCACCCGGGGCGCGATGTAGAAGGTGCGGGTGCGCAAGGCCTCATCGACCACGGGGTCGGCACCGTGCCCGGTCAGGAGCCGGTCGATGAGCGCCAGCGCGGCCACCCCTCCGGTCACCTCGACCGCGTGGATGTTGGCATCCACCCAGTGAGCGGGTTTGTCCTCAGCGGCCCCGGTCGATGGATCGGTCAGGGTGGCGAGCCAGAGATCCCGGCCGAGATGGGAACGCCCGTAGGTCTCGAGGCGCATGACGCCGCCCGAGGCCGCCTCGCGCGCCCGCAGCCACTCGACCATGTCGTCGTACCGAAGGAAGCGATCGAAGGCGTAGTCCACGTCGGCGAACGCTACTGGCCGCCTGGGTGGGCTCTGGCATGCTCGAGGGATGAACACCACCGAGAGCAGTCGCCGCCGCCTGTTCGACTACTTCGACTCGTGCAACAGCGGCACCGCCGAGGAGATCGCCGCCCACTTCACCCCGGACGCGGTCGTGTACGACGCCAACGCCCGCCCGGCCCGCGGCGTGGCGGTGATCGGGCCGATGTGGGTCAAAGTCCGGGAGCGCTGGGGCGGCGCACGCTGGACGGTGGTCTCGGTGGTGGCCGAGGAGGCCCGGGCGGCTGTCGAGTGGACGATGACCGGCACCGACCCTGCCACCGGGCGTCAGTTCACGTTTCGAGGGAGCGACCACTACGAGTTCGCCGACGGTCTGATCAGCGAGATCCGCCAGTGGTGGACCTTTGATCGCGACCGTCTCGACACCGGTCTCATCGATCATCCCGACCTCTCTCCCTGACCGGTTCCCTGTTCCTTCTGAGACACCGGTCACAGTTGCTACGGTCTGGCCGCTATGGCTGAACTCGCTCAACGACTCGAGAACCTCGGTACCGAGACCGCCTTCGCGGTGTCGGCGGCCGCCGCCGACTGGAAGGCCAAGGGGAACACCGTCTATCCGTTCCACCTCGGCGACATCGACCTTCCGACTCCGGCCAATGTGGTCGATGCGATGGCCAAGGCCGTGGCCGACGGCCACACCGGCTACTGCCCGGCTCCGGGCATCCCGCCGCTGCGCGAAGCGCTCGCCGCTGACCTCGGATCCCGCCGGTCGATGCACTTCGAACCCTCACAGGTCGTGGTGCAGCCCGGCGGCAAACCGGTGATCACCAAGTTCATCCAGACGCTCATGAACCCCGGGGACGGTGTGCTGTACCCGAACCCCGGATACCCGATCTACGAGAGCCAGATCGAGTACTTCGGTGGACGAGGCCTCGCCTACGGCTACATCGAGACGCCGACCGGCTTCGGGATCGACCTCGACCGTCTCCGCGCGCTCGCCCCGGAGGCGAAGCTGCTCATCTACAACAACCTCCAGAACCCCCTCGGCTGCGAGAGCTCTCCCGAGGAGATGGCCGAGATCGCCCGGCTCGCCATCGAGCACGACCTGTGGGTGCTCTCCGACGAGGCCTACTTCGAGATGCGCTACTCGGGCACGTCGACCTCGATCGCCTCGCTCCCCGGCATGGCGGAGCGCACCGTCATCCTCCACA
>RGGX01000072.1 GCA_010024485.1 Actinomycetota bacterium
AGCTTTCCGGCGGCGCGGAAACGAAGGGCAAGGAGTCGAAGACCGCGTCCACGACCGATGGGAAGTCGGACTCGAAGAAGGGCGGCCGGCCGACCGGAGGTCCCGGCGGCAAACCCCAGCCGACCAAGAGAACCGGGGGTTCACGACCCTCCGGTGGCGCCGCGAGCCGCGCCGATCTGAAGCGTCCCGGTGGCAACCGGAAACGCTGATCAACTGCGATCTCAGGACCGGCGGGAAACCGCCGAGAACATGAATGGAGGACCCATGGAGTGGGTGGAGACAACAGGAAAGACGATCGAGGAGGCCACCGAGCAGGCACTCGACCGCCTTGGAGTCGATGTCGATGAGGTCGATATCGAGGTGCTCGAGGAGCCCAAGAACGGACTCTTCGGAAAGACGAGGGGTGAGGCCCGGATCCGCGCCCGCGTCAAGCCGGCGGAGGTGCGACCGAAGGTCGACCGCCGTCGAGGGCGTGACCGCAAGAACACTCGCCCGGCGAAGTCGAACTCGTCCCAGCAGAACGAGAACCAGAGCCGGGAGCGCGCCGACTCCTCGGAGCGCTCATCCGGAGGCCGGGGACGCTCATCGGGTCGTGGCAACGGTCGCCAGAACCAACGTGAGGAGCGTTCCGGTGATCCCGTCGATCCTGCCTTGGTCGGTGATGCGGCCGTCTCGTTCATGGATGGTCTGACGAAGGCCTTCGGGGTGGAGGCGTCGGTTGAACTGCACCGCGAGGACACTGATCTCGAGGTCACCGTCAATGGTTCTGAACTCGGCCTCATGGTCGGACACGGCGGCCGCACCCTGGTGGCCATCCAGGACCTGGTCAGGGTGGCAGCGCAACGACGTCTTGGCGACCATGACACCCATCTCCGGATCGACATCGCCAAGTACCGCGAGCGACGCCGGACCAGCCTGGAGGCGTTCGCGAAGCAGATCGCGGAACGGGTGAAGGAGAATGGGCGCGCTGTGGCGGTCGACCCCATGTCGTCCGCGGATCGCAAGGTCCTCCACGACGTGCTCGCTGAGATCGACGGGGTGACCAGTCGATCAGAGGGCGAGGATCCCGACCGGAGGGTGCTCGTCATCCCTGAGTGACACATGCGAGGCTGGTCGAGTGACCTCCTCTGATCACAGCTCCCCTGACCGGGACGAACTGACCGAGGCGTTGCGCATCGCGCAACGCCTCGGTGTCATTTCAGCCCAGGATCTCGACGCGGAGATCGATCATTGTTCCGGTTTCACGACATGTGTTCCACGTGGAACCTCCCGTCTGGTCGACCTGGGATCAGGAGGGGGACTCCCCGGCCTCGTCATCGCGGTGATGCGACCGGACATCTCGATCACCCTGGTCGAGCGGCGGGAGAAGCGAGCTGACGTGTTACGTCGACAGGTGGCCCGACTGGGCATCGAGTCCCAAGTGACCGTTGAGTGTGCTGACATCGACCATCACCGAGCGTCGTCGATCCTGTCGGGCGACTTCGACACCGTGACCGCGAGGAGTTTCGGGACCCCTCTGCAGACAGCCGTGGCAGCCACCCACTACTTACGCGATCACGGAACCCTCCTCGTGTCGGAGCCACCGAATTCATCCGGGGAACGTTGGCGCGAGGTCGGGCCGACCACAGGTCTACACCTCATCCGCGTTGAGAGCGGCATCGCGATGCTCACCAAGAACCCAATCTGACAGCGAACCACATCAACAATCAGGGGCGCACAGACATCTGTTTCACGTGGAACACCACACCTGAAGCGCCGATCGAGGGTTTCACGTGAAACACCACCGGAATGCTTGTCTGCGGCCAGCCGAACAGGCAGGATGTAGTCACCATGAGTGACACCCCGAACTCCCCCACTGAGTCACGCTCGGCCAAGACCCTGCCCAGGGTGATCGCGATAGCAAACCAGAAGGGTGGCGTCGGGAAGACCACCACCACGATCAGTGTCGGGGCGTCGCTCGCCGACATGGGTCTCCGGACACTCATCGTCGACCTCGACCCGCAGGGAAATGCGTCGAGTGGCCTTGGGCTCGACACCCGATCCCTTGAGCACTCGATGTACCACGTCCTGCTTCACGGGGTGTCCATGGAGGACTGTGTCGAGCCGACCGATGTGAGGAATCTGTTCGTCGCTCCAGCCAGCCTCGATCTGGCCGGCGCCGAGATCGAATTGGTGTCGACCTTCAATCGAGAACTCCAGTTGCGGAACGCCATCCACAGTGTGATCGACGACTATGACTACGTCCTCATCGACTGTCCCCCAAGCCTCGGCCTGCTCTCCGTGAACGGGCTCGCGGCGGCTGATGAGGTGATGCTCCCGATCCAATGCGAGTACTTCGCACTGGAGGGCGTCGGGCAGTTGATCACCAACGTGGGTCGCATCCGAACCAGCGGTTTGAACCCCGGACTGGAGATCTCCACCATCGCCTGTGTCATGTACGACTCGCGGACCAAACTCAGCGAGGAGGTGGTCACCGACATCCGAGAGCACTTCGGTGACAAGGTGCTCAGAACGGTGGTGCCCCGCAACGTCCGCCTGTCGGAGGCTCCTCGCCACGGCCAACCGATCACGCTCTACGACCCGTCGTCCCGAGGCGCCATCGCCTACCGGGACATCGCACAGGAGGTACACGATGCCACGAAGCAGTAAGCCCGCTCGCGGCCTGAGCGCTCTCATCCCGACCGGTGCTGAGGAGACCCTCGGTCAAGGTGGCGACTCCCCGTACTACACGGAGCTTCCCATCGAGGAGATCAGCACCAACCCCTTCCAGCCGAGGCGGACGTTCGATGAGGGGGCGCTCGATGAGCTGGCGGCGTCGATCAAGCACAACGGCGTCATCCAGGCCGTGGTGGTCCGGCCCATCGACTCCGGCTACGAGTTGGTGGCGGGGGAGCGTCGGCTCCGCGCCTCGAAGCGAGCTGGGCTCAGTGTCATTCCGGCGATCGTTCGGACCGGGGACGACCTCTCATCCGTGGAGCAGGCACTCGTTGAGAACCTGCAGCGCCAGGAGTTGAACCCACTCGACGAGGCGATGGCGTACCAGCAACTCATCGATGACTTCGACCTGACCCACGACGCGGTCGCCTCCCGAGTGGGTAAGAGCAGGGCGTCGATCACGAACACGATTGGGTGACGATCGACTTCGCCGACCTTCCGGATCTCGAACGCATCTACCGCGCGATGATCGGTGAGGGTTCCTGAGACCGATTCCGACCGGTCCGAGCCCACTCAGACACCATCAGGTCGAGATCGAGGGTTCTGAACCTGAAGTTTGGGTTTATTCACACTAAGTGGAGAAACCTGTGGATAACCACTAGACTGCAGGGAACACATGTTCTTTATAAGAACCTCAGTTCTCTGAGTGTGTATCGGTCCATCGCACGAGACCACGTACGACGTGCCGCGTGATCTCCGGAGCGGAACCCGTGAGCGCCTCGACCGGTCCGATGCGCCAGAGCACCGCGGGCATGACCGTCTCCCTCAGGATCGGGATCCGTACCCCGGCCACCGTCGGGCGGATGGGTGAGCGGACCGCTTCATCGGCGATCAACTCAGCGAGTGTTCGACCGGCCACCGACTCGAACTCCGCCACCGCGAAGTGGTGGATGATCGAACACGACTCCGGAGACGACTCGAAGCCGACGTAGACGTCGGCGACTCCGCGGTTGGCCATCAACGCCTGTTCGATCGGGTCGACCTGCTCAGCGGCGAGGACGGTCGCACTCCGTTGGCGGAGGGCGAGCACCACCTGGCGAGCCAGCGCCCCGAGGCCGCCGAAGTGCCCGACCACGACCCGGAGGTGCTCCAGATTCCGGTCTCCGCTCGCCATGGTGACCAGCTCGCGCAACGCCACGGCCCCGGGCCCGCTCCCGCTCTGACGGCGGAGGAGGTCGAGCGCCTCCACGGTGTCCTTACCGCACACTCCGTCGCTCGGAAGACCCGAGTTGCGTTGGAAGTCGCTGAGGGCGCGTTCCGTGTCCGGTCCGAAGATCCCGTCGACGCGGCCACAGTCGAACCCGAGACGGGTCAGTGCTCCCTGCAGGTCGACCACATCATCCCCGCGAAGGTTCGGAGCGGTCAGATGGAGGAGTCGCTCACCCAGGCGCCATCCGGCCTCGACCAGGGCCGCCCATGTCGCGGCATCACAGATGCCCGTGACGCTCAGGTGCCGGGAGCGTTGGAACTCGCTGACGGCTTCCTCGGTCGACGACCCGAAACGGCCGAGCTCGACGTTCGAGACCGAGAGTCCGAGGGCGGCGAGTCGGCGCTGCAGATCGCGGACCGCCTCTCCGGCGGCCCCGGGGGTCAGTGGGAACCGCTCAGGAATTCGTCGAACTCCTGCAGCAGGGCGCTCTTGCTCTTCGCGCCGACGATCCGACGACGGATCTCGCCACCCGAGAACAACAGCATCGTCGGAATGCTCATCACCTGATAGCGCATCGCGATGTCAGGGTTCTCGTCGACATTCAGCTTGGCGATCGTGACCTGGCCGGCGTTCTCCTCGGCGATCTCGTCGAGGATCGGCGCGATCTGCTTGCACGGGCCGCACCATTCAGCCCAGAAGTCGACCACCACGGGAACCGACGAACCACCGATCGTCTCGTCGAAGGTGCTCGTCGTCAGATTGATCGTCGCCATGTCATGCCTCCTGTCGCAGAGATCCTAGACCCCGGCCCACCAGCCGGACCGGACGGCCTCAGGCGTGCTGGGTCTCCAGCCAACGCTCGGCGTCGATGGCGGCCATGCAACCCGAACCGGCGGCGGTGATCGCCTGACGGTAGGTGTGGTCCTGGACATCACCACAGGCGAACACGCCCTCGATGTTGGTGCGACTCGAGCCGGGGACGGTCTCGAGATAGCCAGTTTCGTCCATGTCGAGGACTCCGGTGAACAGGTCGGTGTTCGGACGGTGGCCGATGGCGATGAAGACCCCGGTGACATCCATCGTTGAGACGGCGCCCGTGACGGTGTCGGTGACCTCGATGCTCTCGACGCGGTCCGCCCCGTTGATCTCGGTGACCGTGTGGTTCCACAGGATGTCGATCTTCGGATTGTCGAAGGCCCGTTGCTGCATGATCTTGCTGGCGCGGAACTCGTCGCGCCGGTGGATGATGGTGACCTTGTCGGCGAACTTCGTGAGGAACGTCGCCTCCTCGATGGCCGAGTCGCCGCCACCGACGACCGCGATCTCGTGCCCGCGGAAGAAGAAGCCGTCGCAGGTGGCGCAGGTGGAGAGTCCGTGGCCGATGAGTCGTTGCTCCGCCTCGAGGCCGAGCATCAGTGACCGAGCACCGGTGGAGACGATGACCGACTGCGCCCGGTGCTCGTCGTCGCCGATCCAGACGCGGAACGGCCGTTCGGAGAAGTCGACGCGGGTCACCTTCTCGGTGATGAACTCCGCGCCGAAACGCTCGGCCTGAGCGCGAAAGTTCCCCATCAACTCCGGACCCATGACCCCCTCCGGGAACCCGGGGAAGTTCTCGACCTCGGTCGTCAGCATCAACTGACCGCCGGGTTGGTCGCTGGTCGAGGACGGTTCGCCCTCGATCACGAGCGGGGTGAGCGAGGCCCGGGCCGTGTAGATGGCGGCCGTGAGTCCGGCGGGGCCCGATCCGATGATGATGACCGGACGGATGTCGTTGGGGGGAGTGGACATGGAGCTCCTCGGATGTCAGGGGGTGCCGGAGCGTCGCCGCATGGCGGCCGAGCCGCCCACGACGAGGATCGCGCCGAGCAGGAGATAACTGATGTAGACCGCTCGTTCCTCGGACACCGCCAGCGCGATGAGCACCTGGAGGCCCCTGGTTGCGAGGATCAGCCCGATCACCGCGATCGCGATGCCGAGCAGGGCACCGAGTAGACCGAAGACGATGGTCCGGACGACGGTGACGATGTTGTTCGTGACCCGGTCGCGGACGACGCCGACCAGTCGGTCGATCTGCTCGGTGGTCTCCTCGGCCCAGTCCGGGTTCGTGAACGGGGTACCGGCCATGAGGCGACTGTAGCGGCGGTCTGTCGGGGTCGGAACTGCTCAGGAGTCGGCGCGGAGGTCGACGACGAACGAGCAGTCCTCGACCGACAGCGCGGTGACGGTGGCGTTCGCGAGATCGAGGAAGAGGACGACCTCGACACCCCGGAACCGGGTCACGGCAACCGGTCCCCCTCCGATCATCACGCAGTCGGTGTCCGGAGGATCGAGCTCTCCGGCCTGGATGGCGCTCAGTGCTGCGAACGCCTCGTCGAGGAGCTCCTCGGGGACGATCGCTCCCTCCGGGTCGATCATGACGTCGTCGGCTTCGGCGGTGAGCACCTCGTCCATCGCCGCTGACTCCGTCTCCTCGGCACCGAACTCCTCGGAGGTGGTGGTGAGCTCCTCGATGGCCTCGTCATCGATCTC
>RGGX01000073.1 GCA_010024485.1 Actinomycetota bacterium
ACCGGCGCGATCGTCAAACTGCTCCACGTCAACCCGGACGAGGGGGCGACCCCGGTGCGACGGTTCGTTCGCACCGCTCTCCGCACCCACGAGCGGATCGTCGGCTCCTATGCCGACCCAGTCGGTCAGCAGCTCATCGAGACCACCGAAGCGCTGGCCGCCGAGAGCGGGGTGCGCTGCGAGCGGATCTTCTCGACGCACCAGTCCCGCGCCGAGGCCATCCTCGACGCGGCCTCCACCAATTGGTGCGACCTGGTGCTGCTCGGCGTCGAGGGGAAGGACGTCGGTGGGGCGGCCTTCCTCGGCCAGACCGCTCGGCGCGTGCTGTCCGACGCACAGATGTCGGTCGCGGTCATGGTTTTGCCACCACGATGAGCCCGATCGCGCCTTCGACGGTGGCGGTCGTGATGGCCATGCGAGCGGAGGCCGCCGGGGTGCTGCAACAGCTCGGGGCACGGTCGGTCGACGGTCCGGTGCCGCTCACCTTCGAGTGGTTCGAGGCCGACCGGGACGGCATCCGGGTGATCGTGGCGGTGAACGGGGTGGACCCCCGCACCGGTGTCGACTCGATCGGCACCGAGGCCGCCGCCCTCAATACCCACGAGGTCATCTCCCGTTTTGCTCCGTCGCTTGTCATCTCGGCCGGGACCGCTGGGGCCTGGACCCACTCGGGTGGGCGCGTCGGCGACCTGTACGTCTCGTGGCCCCATGTCGTGCATCACGACCGGCGGATCGACCTCGACGGGATGCGCGAGTACGGGATCGGCTCGCACCCGGTGTGGGATGGCGCGCCGGCTCTGGCCGACGCACTCGGGGCGCGGCTCGGCATCGTCACCACTGGGAACTCCCTCGACGAGAGCGACACCGACCGCGAGATGATCCTCTCGCTCTCCGGAGAGGTGAAGGAGATGGAGGCGGCCGCCGTGGCTCAGGTGTGCGCCCTGCACGGGGTCGGCTTCGTGGCGGTGAAGGCCATCACGGATCTCGTCGACGACCCGGCGCCGACCTCGGAGCAGTTCCTCGACAATCTGGCGAGCGCCTCGACGCGACTCGCGGAGGCGGTGCCGGCGACCGTCGACCATCTCATCCACGTGAACGCCCTGTGAACGACGCGCAGGTCACGACGACCGCGCGCGGGGCCACCTAGCCTGAGGGCGAACAAGGCGCGCCGGGAAGTCGGGTCGGCACTCACATCATGTTCCCCCTGCTCATCCTCCACGCCGCGCTCGGCGCCACGCTGGTCGCCCTCGGCGACCGACTCGGCCGGCGGGCCTTCGCGTTCGCCGCGGCTGCGCCGCTTGTCACCGTGGTGTGGCTCATCTCCCGACTCGGTGGGATCGTCGACGCCCAACCGGTCACCTCCTCGATCGGTTGGGTGGACGGGCTCGATCTGGCACTCGAGTTGCGGGCTGACGCGTTCGCGGCGGTGATGTTGCTGCTCGTGTCGGTCATCGGACTCGCCGTATGCGCCTACGCCCTCGGCTACTTCGGCTCTGACACACCGGGCCTCGGACGACTCGCCGGCCTGATGACGATGTTCGCCGGGGCGATGAGCGGCCTCGTCCTGAGCGATCACCTGCTGTCGCTCTTCGTGTTCTGGGAGCTCACCTCGGTGACGTCGTATCTGCTCATCGGCAACGACGACACCAACCCCCGAGCCCGCGACGCGGGCCTGCAGGCCCTGCTCATCACCGGCTCCGGCGGGCTCGTCATGCTCGCGGGCCTGGTGATCCTCGGCCAGTCGGCCGGCACGTACCGGCTCTCGGAGCTCGTCGCCGCGCCGCCCGCGGGCGTCGTCTCGACGACCGCGCTCGTCCTCGTGCTCGTCGGCGCGTTCACGAAGTCGGCGCAGTGGCCGTTCTCCTCATGGCTGCCGGGAGCGATGGTGGCACCCACCCCGATCAGCACCTATCTCCACGCGGCGACGATGGTGAAGGCCGGGGTCTATCTCGTGGCGCGGCTCGCCCCGGTGTTCGCCGTCACCACCGGATGGCGGCCGGTCGTGCTGGTGGTCGGCTCGGTGACCATGATCGTCGGTGGATGGCGGGCGCTCCGTCAGGTCGATCTGAAGGTGCTCCTCGCCCACGGCACGGTCAGCCAGCTCGGCTTCATGATGATCCTCGTCGGTGCCGGCACCTACGGACTCGCCCAGGCCGCGGTCGTGGTGCTGCTCGCCCACGGTGCCTTCAAGGCGGCTCTGTTCATGGTGGTCGGGGTCATCGACCACCAGACCCACACCCGCGACATCCGCCGGATCGGAGCACTCGGCCCCGGATGGGGGAGCGTGAAGTTGACCGCCGTGCTCGCGGCGGCGTCGATGGCCGGTGTGCCGCCGCTCCTCGGATTCATCGCCAAGGAGAAGGCGTTGCTCTCGGCGGTCGACGGTCATTTCATCGGCGCCTGGTGGGTCGTCGCCGCGATCGTCGTCGGCTCGATCCTGACCTTCGCCTACTCGGCGCGATTCGTGCTCGGCGTCCTCGGTCGGCTCAACGATCCGTCCGCGGTCGACGACGACCATCCGATGGGCGGTCCCGACGCCGCCGTGCCCTCACCGGCCTTCGTGGCACCCGGGCTCCTCCTCGCGGTCTTCTCCCTCGTCGCCGGTCTCGCCCCGGTGCTCGTCGACGCGTTGGTGGCCGAGGCCACCCGATCGCTGCACCCGTCCGCCAAGCCGAAGTCCGTGGAGTTGTGGGCGGGGTTCAACTCGGCGCTCCTGCTCTCGGCGGTGGTCATCGCGATCGGCGCGTTGGTGACCGTCGCGCGCCGGCGGGTGGAGGCGACCCAGACCGCCCTGCACCGTCCGATCGCGGTGCTCCCCACCGCCGACCGCTCGTTCTGGGTGCTGCTCCAGAGCGTTCTGCGGGGTGCGAAGTGGACCACGCGGGTGGTGCAGAACGGGTCGCTGCCGATCTACCTGATGGTGATCCTCGGGGTGTCGGCGCTCGCCCCGCTCGTGCCGGCCCTTACCGGGCTCGATCGCGTACCGGTGTTCGCCGACAACTGGTTGCACATCCCGCTGGCCGCGCTCATCGTGGCCGCTGCGATCGGTTCGACCTTGGTGCACCGCCGCATCGCTGCTGCGCTCATGCTCGGCGCCGTCGGCTACGGAATGGCCGGGCTCTACGTGGTGCAGGGCGCACCTGATCTCGCGCTCACCCAGTTCGCGATCGAGACGCTCGCCACGGTGCTCTTCGTGCTCGTACTCCAGGTGCTCCCGCGCGCGTTCACCGATCGCTCGGCTGCGGTCATCGCCCCGGTGCGCATCGCCATCGCCGCCCTTGTCGGCGTCTCGGTCTTCGTGTTCGCGCTCTCCGCCGCCGACTCGCGTGATGCGATCGACGATCCATCGGTCTCGGCCGAGATGCTCGATCGCTCGGTCCCCGACGGCAAGGGCGCGAACGTCGTCAACGTGATCCTGGTCGACTTCCGCGGCCTCGACACCCTGGGCGAGATCACTGTGCTGCTCGTCGCCGGACTCGGGGTTGTCGCACTCGCCCGCCTCGTCCACCGGAAGCGCCTCGAGACCTCCTCACTCGTGCCGTCCCCGGTGGTGGACGCCTCCGCGCGGGTGCTGTTCGCCTCCATCCTGACGCTCGCGATCTACTTCCTGTTCGCAGGGCACAACCAGCCCGGCGGTGGCTTCGTCGGCGGACTGACCGCCGGTGCCGCGATCAGCTTGCTGTACATCGCCGGTGGGAACCCGGCGGTCCGGCGCCTGCTGCCGATGAAGCCGTGGACCGTGCTCGGAGGGGGCCTGTTGATCGCCGTGGTCACCGCGATCGTGCCGATCCTCCTCGGTGGCGCCGTGCTCGAACACGCCCTCCTCGAGGCCGACCTCCCGCTCCTCGGGAAGATCAAGACGACCTCCGCACTGCCCTTCGACATCGGCGTGTTCCTCGTGGTGGTCGGTCTCGTCCTGATGGCCTACGAGGCCTTCGGCGACGATCCGGAGGCATCGGAGGAGGACGCCCCGACCATGGGCGACGAACGGGTGGCCGTGCCATGAGCATCGTGCTCGCCCTCGTGACCGCGTTGTTGTTCGCCTGCGGATCCTGGTTGCTCATGCAGCGACGCCTCACCCGCATCATCATCGGGATCGGGCTCCTCGGCCACGGGGCGAACCTCCTGCTCATCACCTCCGGCGGTCCGGGTGGTCGACCACCGCTCATCGGCAGCGATCCCGTCGACACCATGTCCGACCCCTTGCCCCAGGCGCTCGCTCTCACCGCGATCGTCATCACCTTCGGCGTGACCGCCTTCCTGCTCGCGCTCGGTTACCGCAGCTGGGAGATCACCCGCGACGACGCCGTCGAGAACGACATCGAGGACACCATGGTCGCGAGACGCGAGGCCGACGGACCGGAGGGGCCGGTCGACGACGGCGAGCCGACCACCTCCGAGATCGGAGAGATGTGAGTACCGCATCGCTGGTCCCGTTGCCGATCGTGTTGCCGCTCCTCGGCGCGGCCGTGACCGTGGTGGCCGGTCGTTGGCGCGCTATCCAACGCGCGGTGAGCGTGACGGCGCTCGCCGCCCTGGTGGTCATCTCGATCCTGTTGCTCGTGGAGGCCGAGCGCGAGGGCCATGTGGTCCAGGTCGCCGGAGGGTGGAGCGCGCCCCTCGGCATCGCGCTCGTGGTCGACCGGCTGGCGGGGATCATGCTCGTGGTCTCCTCGGTCGTGCTGCTGGTCGTGATGGTCTACGCGATCGGCCAGGCCGGCGCCGAGCGTGAGCGGATCGCGTTCCACCCGCTGTATCTCGTGCTCGCCACCGGCGTGTCGGCGAGTTTCATCACCGGTGACCTCTTCAACCTGTTCGTGGCCTTCGAGATGATGCTCGCCGCGTCGTACGTGCTGATCACCCTCGGCGGCCGACCGGATCAGGTGCGGTCGGGCATGACCTATGTCGTCATCTCACTGGTGGCCTCGACGCTGTTCATCTCGGTGCTCGCCCTGCTGTACGCGGCGACCGGAACGGTGAACATGGCCGAGCTCTCCATCCGTCTCGCCGAGGTCGACCCGGGGCTCAAGGCGGCGTTCTCGATCATGCTGCTCATCGTGTTCGGCATCAAGGCCGGTCTCTTCCCGCTCTTCTTCTGGCTCCCCGACAGCTATCCGACAGCGCCCGGTCCGGTGACCGCGATCTTCGCGGGGCTCCTCACCAAGGTCGGTGTCTACGCCATCATCCGGACCCAGTTGCTCCTGTTCGACACCCCCGGGTGGATGGGCACGACCCTGTTGTGGGTGGCTGGGGCGACGATGGTGGTTGGCGTCCTCGGCGCGATCGCCCAAGACGACATGAAGCGCATCCTCGCCTTCCACATCATCAGCCAGATCGGCTACATGATCCTCGGCCTCGGGCTGCTGACGGTCGCCGGTGTCGCGGCGGCGGTGTTCTACGTGATCCACCACATCATCGTGAAGACCGCGCTCTTCCTGGTGGCCGGGCTCGTCGACCGCCGGGCCGGCACCAGCCGACTCTCGGAGATGGGGGGTCTGGTGCGCACCGCGCCACTCATCGCGGCGCTGTTCGCCGTGCCGGCGCTCAGCCTCGCCGGTCTGCCGCCGTTCTCCGGCTTCCTCGCCAAGTTCGCGCTCGTCGATGCCGGCCTCGAAGTCGACCGATGGGCGATCGTCACGGCCTCACTCGCCGTCGGGCTGTTCACCCTCTACTCGATGACCAAGATCTGGGCCGGGGTGTTCTGGGGGGAGCGCGATACGGCGCCGTCGCGGGAGCCGATGGCTGACGGTCGACTCGGTTCGCCGCTGTGGATGGTGGTCGCCACGGCCTCTTTGGTGGCGGGTTCGATCGCGTTCTCCGTCTGGGCCGGGCCCCTCCACGAGTTGTCGCTCCGGGCCGCCGGGGACCTGCTCGACCCCTCGGTGTACGTCGAGGCGGTGCTGGGGGTGGACCGATGAGGTTGCTCGGCCGGGTGAGCATCTCGGGCCTCGGGTTGTGGCTGGTGGCCATCTGGCTCCTGCTCTGGAACGACCTGAGCATCGCGAACCTGGTGTCCGGTGCGGTGGTCGCGACCGTCGTCATCTCGTTCGCCCGTCTGCCGAAGTCGTACTGCGCCGGCTCGGAGTCGGGTGACCGCGCGCGCGTGTCGTTGCCGCACCTGATCTACTTCGGCCTCTACGTGCTGGTGAAACTGGTCCAGGCGAACCTCGTGCTGGCCTGGGAGATCATCACGCCCTGGCGCGATCGCATCCACACCGGAATCGTCGCCGTGCCGCTGCGCACCTCATCCGATCTCGCCATGACCGTGGTGGCGAACGTGATCACCCTGACGCCGGGAACGGTGACCATCGAGGCCAAGGGCACACCGCCGGTGCTGTACGTGCATGTGCTCCACCTCGACGACATCGAGCGCGTCAAGGCCG
>RGGX01000074.1 GCA_010024485.1 Actinomycetota bacterium
CGAGGGCTCGGCCAACGCGCTGTGGACCGACGGCGGTCTCATGTACCCGCCGCCCGCCCGCTGATCAGTCACACCTGACACCTTCTGACGGGTGGCCGGGCCCCTCGGGGCCCGGCCACCCGCATAATTGTCCGTCCGTCCAACGACTCTCGGGGGATCAGCCGTTGTGACCTCTCAAACCGTCGACTCGGGAACCGCTGTGTTCACCGGTCACACCCGACCGCCGATCTGGCGGAACACCAGCGTCCTGAAGTGGCTGGTCCAGATCGTCGTGCTCGTCGCGGTGCTTGCCGTCTTCTGGTTCCTCGCCGCCCAGGCGCGCACCAACCTGTCGGCCAAGGGCATCCCCGTGTCCTACGACTGGCTCGACGAACCGGCCAACATCCAGCTCGGCGAGGGCATCCAGACCGTCGACACCGACGAGCGCCGCCTCACCATGAGCCGGGCGCTCTGGGTCGGCATGGTCAACACCCTCCGCATCGCCTCCATCGGCATCATCGTCTCGACGATCATCGGTATCGCCGTCGGCATCGCCCGGCTCTCCAAGAACTGGCTCGCCAGAAAGGTCTCCTCGATCTATGTCGAGACCCTCCGCAACGTGCCGGTGCTCGTGCAGATCATCCTCTGGCTCGCCATCTTGGGCTCGCTCGGTAAATTGACCGCCGAGTCGGGCCCCATCCCTGGCTGGGTCATCGTCTCCCAGAAGGGGATCTCCCTCCCGCGGGTGTTCCTCGCTGACGGCTTCTACCAGTTCCTCGCGATGGTGCTCGTCGCGATGGTCCCGGTGTGGTTCGTGCGCCGGTCGCTGAAGCGACGCCAGGACCGCGAGGGTGGGAACGCCCATGCCACGGGGTTCACGATGGGAGCCCTCCTCGTCGTTCTGGTGGTCGCCTGGTTCGCCAACCCGGTTATGGCCTTCCTCGGACCGATCTTCGGGGCTGTCGAATCGGCCTGGGGTTCGATTCCCCAGGGCGTCATGCAGGTGCTGCTCAGCGTCGCGGCACTCGGTGGGGCAGTGCTGTGGATCAAGCGCTTCCTCGACAGCCGCCGCACCCCGGCCGGTCTCGCCAAGCTCATCGACGACGACTGGTTCCGGATGGTCTTCGCGGTGATCGCCGCGCTCATCGCCGTCTTCGTCGTCGTCCGAGGGTGGCCCGGTCTGTCCAGCTGGATGGTCAACTCGGGCAGCGACCTCTTCGGTGTGATCGCCGACAAGTTCGGTGATGGTCGGGGCTCCCGCCCGATCGACGCGATGAAACCGACCCTGTCGGAGGGGCGTTTCGTCAACTACGGACCGACCGGCCTGACGATGACGGTGTTCTACGCGTCGCTGTTCTTCGGGCTCGTCTTCTACACATCAAGCTTCATCGCCGAGATCGTCCGCGGTGGCATCCTCGCCGTGCCTGCCGGCCAGAGCGAGGCGGCTGCCGCCCTCGGACTCAGTCGGGGCCAGGCGCTCCGCAAGGTGGTGCTCCCGCAGGCCTTCCGGGTGATCATGCCGCCGCTCGGCAACCAGTACCTGAACATCACCAAGAACACCTCGCTCGGTATCGCCGTCGGATTCTCCGAGATCGTGCAGGTGGGGCAGACGGTCTACAACAAGAACTCGCAGACCCTCGCGGTGTTCAGCATCTACATGGTCTTCTACCTGGCCTGCTCGCTGAGCATCTCCTCGGTGGTCAACACCATCAACCGTCGACTCGCGATCGTGGAGCGCTGACATGAGCGATGTGACCGTTCCCACCTCTCAGCGGGCACCCGAGACACCGTCGACCTCGCCGGCTCGCTGGGTCAGGGAGAACCTGTTCTCCTCGGTGTCCAACGCCATCCAGACGGTGTTCTTCAGCCTCGTTCTGCTCGGCCTGCTGCGCTGGGTCCTCGGCCAGATCTTCTCCGAGGAGGCCAACTGGACCTCGGTCGCGACGAACATGCGACTGCTGTTCACCTACAACTATCCGACCGAGCAGTTCGTCCGGATCTGGTTCGCGGCCGGGGCGCTCTTCCTGGCTGTCGGCGCGAGTTTCGCCGCCTGGAACCTCAACCCGGTCGTCACGGTCCGTCGCATCGCGGTCGCGCTCGCCGGCACCGGGGCCGTCTCAGTGGTCGTCGGTCTCATCACCCCCGAGGCGACGCCCTCGTCGATCCGCACCGGATTCCTGGTGGTCGGTGTGGCCCTCGTGGTGCTCGCCGTCCTCGTGACGCGTCTCATCCCGAATGCGGATCGGCGTCAGATCCCGTTCCTCGGACTGCTCATCGGCGTGGCGGTCGTGGTGTGCGGGGTGCTCTGGTTCTTCCCCTTCGGTGACTACGGCTTCGCCGACGGCGCCCCGACGGCCGAGTCGGGCACGATCGACTCGTCGACCTCGCTGCCGGTCACCGTGATGTTCCTCATCATGATCGCGACCTACGTCGCGGGGCGCGCGCTCGCTCGGCGGATCGACCTGGGCTGGCTGCGTCGGACGATGATCGGCTGGTGGGTGATCGGTCCCGCCTTCATCGTGTTCCTCGTGCTCAGAGATCCGGAGTTCGACTGGGGATACGTACTCGCCGTCGACGTCCCGATGGGTGCCGCCTTCGCTGTCGGCGGTGCCGTGCTGCTCTACGCCCTCTCCAAGCCGAGCCGGTCCGATCTGGCGCGTGTCATCGGTGCCCTCCTCGTCGCCCTGGCCCTCTTCCACTGGGTGGCGGCCTTCTTCGGCTGGTACCCGATGCTCCAGAAGGCCCGCTTCTCATTCGCCCTGATCGCGGTCGCGGCGTTGCTCGCGCCGACCTTCGCCGGCGAGCGATCGGCTCGGCTGCGCTTCGCGGGCGGCTGGTTCGGGTTCATGGTGCTCTTCCACTGGTTGCTCACCGGCATCAACACACCGTCCACCCTCGACATCGCGGCGCCACCGTTCCTCGGCGGCTTCGTGTTGACCGTGTCGATCGCCTACTACGTGATGTTGGCCTCGTTCCCGCTCGGCGTGCTGCTGTCGCTGGCGCGCACATCGAAGATGCCGATCTTCAGGGTGCTGTCCACCACCTACATCGAGGTGGTCCGGGGTGTGCCGCTCATCACGGTGCTGTTCTTCTTCTCGATCATGCTGCCGCTGTTCCTCCCGGGTGGCATGGGCATCAGCGATCTCGCCGCGGTGTTCGCGGGTTACACGGTCTTCTCGGCGGCGTACATGGCGGAGAACATCCGCGGTGGTCTCCAGAGCGTGCGGCGCGGCCAGTACGAGGCGGCCGATGCGCTCGGTCTCACCACCGTTCAGCGCACGGCCTTCATCGTGTTGCCCCAGGCGCTCCGCGTATCGATCCCGAACCTGGTCGGCCAGGCCATCGCGACCTTCAAGGAGACCTCGCTCATCGCGATCGTCGGCGGTTTCGACATCCTGCGCATCGCGAACTCGACCATCCCCAACCAGCCCGACTTCCTCGGGCAGAAGCGACCGGCGCTGTTCTTCATCTCGGTCGTCTACTTCATCGTCGCCTACTCGATGTCGCGGGCCTCGCGGAACCTCGAGGAACGTCTCGAGGCGGGGCAGGCCCGCTGATGAACAAGATCCGCACGACCGACCAGACCAGGAGCATCTGAGATGAGCATCGCCGATCAAGCACTCACCGAGGAGATGGCCTCGCGCCGCGACATGATCGTGTGCCGCGGAGTGAAGAAGTGGTTCGGAGACTTCCAGGCGCTCGCCGGGGTCGACGTGACCGTGAAGGACCGCGAGGTGATGGTGGTGCTCGGGCCGTCGGGCTCGGGCAAGTCGACCCTCATCCGGTGCATCAACCGTCTCGAGGTGCACCAGGAGGGCGAGATCATCGTCGACGGCGTCGAGATGACCAACGACATGCGCAACATCGAGAAGATCCGGTCCGAGGTCGGCATGGTCTTCCAGCAGTTCAACCTGTTCCCGCACCTCACCGTGCTCGACAACATCACCTTGGCGCCGATCTGGGTGCGCAAGCGGGCCCGCGTCGAGGCCGAGGCGAAGGCGATGGAACTGCTCGAGCGGGTCGGTATCCCCGAGCAGGCCGGCAAGTTCCCCGGACAGCTCTCCGGTGGTCAGCAGCAGCGCGTCGCCATCGCGCGCTCGTTGGCCATGGAGCCGAAGATCATGCTCTTCGACGAGCCGACGAGCGCCCTTGACCCGGAGATGATCTCCGAGGTGCTCGACGTCATGAAGGACCTCGCCCGCGGCGGTATGACGATGATGGTCGTCACCCATGAGATGGGTTTCGCCCGCGAGGTCGCCGACCGACTCGTGTTCATGGAGTCCGGCGATGTCGTCGAGGTGGGGACACCCGAGCACTTCTTCACCAATCCGACCGAGGAGCGCACCAAGTTGTTCCTCAGCCAGATCCTCTGAGAGGTCGTCCGCCGGACAGGCGGGCAACCGGGCTCCTCGGTACGATCGAGGCATGGCGACGATTCGCTGTCTGGGTTGCGGAGGCGAGATCGAACTCGTCGCGGGTCGGGCCTCCGACGGCGTCATCGCGGCCGGCGACCGGTTCATGCACGAGGGCTGCGTGATCGACTCGCGCGCGGAGGCCCGACGTGTCGAGGCCGGCGTGCCGGCCTATCGCATCCCAGAGGGTTGGTGACCTGGGTGGTCCCGTCGCCCGGTCTCGCCCGGCTCGGTGTCCGGCGCACCGCCACTGCCGCGATCTGACGCTCAGGCGTCGCGCGGTGCCCGACGATCGGTGGGCCCGGCGATCGCGAGTGCGATGCCGATGAGCACGAACTGCAGCGGCAGACGCACCCAGGACACGATCTGGTCGGTGACCGATCGGTCGCGCCAGTCCCAGGTCATGTAGAGGTTCGCGGGGTAGACCGCGATGAGCAGCGCCACCGCGGCGAACGCGCCACGGCGTCTCCAACGCGGGCGAAGGAGCGTGGTGGCGACCAGCAGCTCGGCCACACCGCTCAACGACGTCCAGAATCGCTCGGAGGGCGGCAGCCACGGGGGAACGATCTCGTCGAAGAAGGTCGGATTGGCGAAGTGGGAGATGCCGGCGACACCGAGGAGGGCGCCGAGGGCGATCGCGAGTCGGGGGTGGCGGGCCTCGAGTGGTGGCAGGAGACTCCGGGAGGGTCGCATCATCGTCCCTCGGGTACCAGCCCGCGCTCCCGGAGGGCGTTCTCGAGTTCCTCGTCGCTCGGCTCGGAGAGCACGAGTCCGTCGGCGAAGTGGACCACCGGTATGCGTTTGCGTCCCGAGAGCGCTTCGGCCTCGACCGCTCGTTCCGGTTCGACTTCGAGGTCCACGTCGACGTGGTCGACGGCGAGGCGCGTCAGCAGTTGGTTCGAGCGTCGGCAGTCCTTGCACCACTCGGCGCCGTAGACGACGGGAGGTGAGTCGTTCACGGAGGGGACGTTACCGAGGGTCGGCCTCCGGCCCGTTACGGTTCACGCGTGTCGAGTGCGCCGGTCGCAGGAGGGGTTCGCGCGCCCGAGGCGGTCGTCCTCGGTATCGGGCAGGACGGTGGTCGCCCCCAGATCGGCTGTCGACGCGCGTGCTGTGCCGACGCCGACCCGGTGACCCCGGCCTGCCTCGCCCTCATCGGTTCCGATGGGCGTCGATGGCTGATCGACGCGACGCCGGCGATCGGCGAGCAGTTGCGCCTGCTCGACTCGATCGTTCCGCGGGAGTCCCAGACACCGGTCATCGACGGGGTGTTGTTGACCCACGGTCACCTCGGTCATTTCACGGGGCTCGCTCAGTTGGGTCGCGAGGCGCTCGCCGCCGACGGGGTGCCGGTCTGGGCGCAACCGCGGCTTCGGAGTGTGCTCGAGAGCGATGCGCCCTGGTCGCTGCTCGCGGAGCACGGTCATGTGGTGTTCCGCGACGATCCGGTCGTCCTCGACGACGAGCCGATGACACATGACGGTGGGGCGACCGAGCTGGGCCATGAGCGGATCGGCGAACTGCTCGAAGGTGTCGCTCAGGATGATCACCTGGTGTCGGGCGCGAAGCCGGTCGAGGAACTGAGCGGCGCCCTCGAGCGGAGAAAGCCCGGCGATCACCTCCTGGATCATCGACATCGTGAGGCCGTGCTCGTCGAGGATGTCGAGGCGACCCCTCATCAGCACGTCGTAGTCGGGCTCGTCCCTCGTGGTCCGCTTGAGGGCCTCGATCCCGGTGCGTTCGGCGACCGCGATCCAGATCTCTGGGACCAACACCCCCTCGAGGTCGAGGGTGACGATCCACTGTCGTGGGTCCGCGCTCACAGCACCGCCCGTCCGTACATCTCGCCGAGGGGGTCGGAGATCAACTCGAGTCGCTCGCCGTCGGGGCCGGTGAAGTAGATCGACGATCCGTCGATGCGGGCGTAGGAGACGCCGGCCGCGTCGAGGGCCTC
>RGGX01000075.1 GCA_010024485.1 Actinomycetota bacterium
GTGGAGACGGCCGAGGGCAACGGGCCGGTCAACGCGATCGACACCGCGTTCAGGCGCGCGGTGCAGCAGGCCTATCCGCAGCTCGCCGCCGTGCATCTCACCGACTTCAAGGTCCGCATCCTCGACGGGGGTGAGGCGACCGGGGCTGTCACCCGGGTGCTGCTCAGCGCATCGGACGGCCTCGGTGACTGGACGACCATCGGTGTGAGCCCGAACATCATCGAGGCGGCCTGGCGCGCGCTCGAGGAGAGCATCGTGTACGGCCTGCTCCGTTCCCCGGTGGAGACCGTCGAGGTCGGCTAGAACTTCGTCATGGCCGCCCCCCGCTCAGCCCCCGCAGGACTTCGGGCCTCCCAGCACTACCGGTCCCCTGAGGTCGTCCCCGACGGCTGGTCGCCCGATCGACCGGCGGAGATCGACGGACTCCAGCCCGTCGGACGTCGTCTCGGTTCGCAGGGACCCGATCAGGGTTTCGCGCTTCGTGTCGCGGGGAGATTCCGCGACCGTCTGCATCCCGGTGACGGGTTGACGGTCGACGATGCCATCCGGGGGTGCCTCGGTATCGCCCTCCGTCGGGCGTCGATGGCGAGCCGGGCCCCGGTGGTCCACGACCTGACCATCGCGTTCACCATCTGGGGTTTCCTCGACCCGAGCCCGCCGGCCGACCTCGTCGCCGAGCGCCGACGGCTGTTCGCCGGGGTGGCGAACGTCAACCACCACTACACCGAAGCGCGTCACATCGCCGACCTCGTACCGGACTCGACCCTGCAGGCCGGTGTCGACCGGGTGGTGTCGGTCTACCCGGCTCAGTGGCGCCAGTTGACCGGCATCGCCACCAGCGACTGAGCCGTCCGGCCCCGAGCATGGCGCACGGCCCGCCGTAGTCTCGTCGTATGCACATCGGAGCATTGATCTTCCCGACGGACCACGCGATCCGCCCCGACCGTCTCGCGGTCGAACTCGAGCAGCGTGGCTACGAGTCGTTCTGGGTGGCCGAGCACACCCACATCCCGCTCTCGCGGAAGTCGCCCTACCCGGGCGGCGGCGAACTCCCCGAGATGTACACCCGCACGATGGACCCGTTCGTCGCGCTCACCGCCGCCGCGATTGCGACCACGACGCTTCGAGTCGGCACCGGCATCTGCCTCGTCAACCAGCACCACCCGATCAACGCGGCGAAGCAGGCGGCGTCGATCGATCATCTCTCGGGTGGCCGACTCATGTTCGGTGTCGGCGTCGGGTGGAACATCGACGAGATGGAGCACCACGGCGTCGATCCCGCGAAGCGGCGTTCGGCAGCGCGCGAGCGGATCCTCGCGATCCGCGAACTGTGGACCTCCGAGGCGGCCGAGTTCCACGGCGACCATGTCGACTTCTCGCCGAGTCTCAGTTATCCGAAGCCGGTCAGCGATCCTCACCCACCGATCCTGATGGGCGGGGCGGGAGGTCCGGTCACGTTCCGTCACGTCGTCGAGTACTGCGACGGCTGGATCCCGATCCACGGTCGCAGCGACCCACTCGAGAACCTGCCCATGCTGCGGTCGATGGCGGCCGATGCCGGCCGCGACCCCGACTCACTCGACATCAGCATCTACGGCTGTCCGATGGACGCCGAGGTGGTCGATCGCTATCGGGAGGCCGGGGTCGACCGGGTGATCTTCTGGCTCCCCGCGATCGCCGAGGCCGACCTCCTGCCGATCCTCGAACGGCATCAGGACCTGCTCGGCTAGCCGGTGACCGCGTTCGCGCGGAGTTCGTCGAGATCGACGTACTCGAGCGCGGAGATGTGGGTGCTCTCGAGCACCACCGGACAGGCGCGTCCAGCCTGGAGCGCCTCGCGCCAGCGCATGGCGCACACGCACCACTGGTCGCCGTCGCGGAGACCGGCGAACCCGTACTGGGGCATCGGTGTCGACAGGTCGTTGCCCATCGAGCGGGAGAACTCGAGGAAGTCGTCGGTCACCCGACAGCACACCACGTGCATGCCCGGGTCGTCGCCCCGGTTCTCGCAGCATCCGGTTCGGTAGTACCCGGTGAGCGGGTCGTAGGAGCAGGGCTGCAGTTCGGTGCCGAGCACATTGATCTGGTTCACGCCCCCATCACACCACGTAGTGTCAGGGGCGTGCCAGACGCAGGATCCCCCCTCGTCGCCGTGGTGATGGGCTCGACGAGCGACTGGCCGACGATGTCGGCCGCGGTCGAGGTCCTCGAGTCGCTCGGCGTCGCCCATGAGTCCGCGGTGCTGTCGGCGCATCGCATGCCCGACGAGATGTTCGCCTTCGCGGAGTCGGCCGCCGGCCGCGGGTTGCGGGCGATCATCGCTGGTGCCGGCGGGGCTGCCCACCTGCCGGGGATGATCGCGGCCAAGACACAGGTCCCGGTGCTCGGTGTGCCGGTGCCGTCGCGCCACCTCCAGGGGCAGGACTCGCTCCTGTCGATCGTGCAGATGCCGGCTGGTGTGCCGGTGGCCACCTTCGCCATCGGGACGGCGGGAGCGACGAACGCGGCGCTGTTCGCCGCGCAGATCATCGCCGCCGATGACCCGGCGCTCGCCGAGCGGCTCGCGGCGGACCGTCGCGACCGTCACGACGCGGTTGCCGGGGCCACCCTTCCCCCCGAGTCGTGACCGCCGTGTCCGGCGACCAGACACCGATCGGGCCTCCGGCGACGATCGGGATGCTCGGAGGCGGTCAACTCGGCCGTTACGCGTTGATGGCCGCCCGGGTGATGGGCTTCAGGACGATCGTGCTCGAGCCCGACCCGGAGGCCCCGGCCGGGGCGGTGGCCGATGAGCATCTCGTCGCCGACTACGACGACCCGGAGGCGCTCGCGCGGTTGGCGCAGGTGTGCTCGGTGGTCACCACCGAGTTCGAGAACCCACCGGCTGAGGCCATGGCGGTGCTGGCGCGCTCGGTGCGGGTGGCGCCCTCGTCGACGACGGTCGGCATCGCCCAGGACCGCGGCCTCGAGAAGGAGTTCCTCTCCTCGGTCGGGGTGCCGGTCGGACCCTTCGCCAGGGTGGATGCCGCGGTGCTCGGGGTCGGGGTCGACAGTCCCGAGGAGTTCGCCCGCGATGACTGTCTGCCGGGTCTCCTGAAGACGAACCGGGGCGGCTACGACGGCAAGGGTCAACGGGCAGTCGATGACCATGACGGCCTCTGGGGGGCCTGGAGAGCTCTCGACGGCGTCGACTGCGTGCTCGAACGACGGCTGTCGCTCCTGACGGAGGTCAGCGTCATCGTGGCTCGGACCGCCGACGGTTCGGTCACCACCTACCCGGTCGCTGAGAACCAGCATGTCGACGGCATCCTCGATGTGACCGTGGTGCCGGCTCGTATCGATCCGGTGCTCGCCGACCGAGCGGTCGGCCTCGCCATGACGGTCGCCGACGCTCTCGGCTACGTCGGCGTGCTCGCGGTGGAGATGTTCGTGGTCGACGGGGAGGCGGGCCCCGATCTGCTGGTGAACGAGATCGCGCCGCGACCCCACAACAGCGGTCACTGGACGCTCGACGGAGCCCGGACCGATCAGTTCGCCCAACAGGTCCGAGCGGTGTGCGGCCTGTCGCTCGGCGACACCTCGATGACTGCTGGGGGAGTGGCCATGGTGAATCTCCTCGGTGATCTGTGGGCCGGAGGGGAACCCGACTGGACGGCGGCGCTCGCCGAGCCGTTAGCGCGCCTCCACCTCTACGGCAAGTCCACGGCGCGACCCGGCCGCAAGATGGGTCACCTCACCGTCGTCGACGACGATCCGGGATCGGCCGAGGTCCTCGCCCGTCGACTGCGCGACGCGGTCAGGACAGGTTGACGCCGACGAGGCGTCCGATGCCCCAGGTGATCGCGCAGGCGACGATCACGATGAGCGCCTGGCGGACCGCCGACCAGGGCACCGACCGATCGGCGTAGCGGCCGACGACGGCCCCGACCACCGCCGCGGCGAGGATGCCGATGGCCAGCGAGGCGACGCCGGCCCCGGTTCCGGAACCGAGGTACCAGGGCACGACGGGCATGAGCGCGCCCACGGTGAACGCGATGAGTGACAGCACCGCGGCGACGGTCGCCGAGGGCAGCGAGCCCGGGTCGACGCCGAGTTCCTCGCGGGCGTGGACGGCGAGGGCGGCCTCGGGTGTCCGCATGACCTCGGCGGCCGCGGTGGCGGCTGAATCGGCCCCCATGCCGTGGCTCTCGTACATGGCGGCGAGTTCCTCGGTCTCGTGCTCGGTGTTCTCCCGGAGTTCCGCGAGCTCGAGGTCGAGTTCGCGACGGATGAGGTCGTTCTGGGAGGAGATGCTCACCCACTCACCGGCGGCCATCGAGATGGCCCCGGCGACGGCACCGGCGATTCCGGCGAGGCGCACGTATCCGGCGTCGACACCGGCTGAGGCGAATCCGAGGATGAGCGACACGTTCGACACGAGGCCGTCGTTGATGCCGAACACGGTCGCCCGGGCGAGTCCGCCCGAGACCGACCGGTGGCCGTCATGCGGTTCGCTGCGACGGTCCTGCTTGGCCATACCCCGAGCGTACCCGCGGGTCCGGTCGCCGTCGGGGGCGCCGATAGCGTCCCTCGGGATGGGAGCGACGAAGGACCGAGTCGGATCGGGGCGCCGGTGAGCAGCCCGAGGTTCCGGTTCGCGCCGTCGCCGACGGGCTTCTTCCACGTGGGTGGCGCGCGGACCGCGCTGTTCAACTGGGCGTTGGCCCGCAGTTCCGGTGGTCGGTTCGTGCTGCGGATCGAGGACACCGATGAGGCCCGGAACCGCCCCGAGTGGACCGAGGGCATCATCTCGGCCCTCGAGTGGCTCGGGATCTCCGAGTCCGATCCGTCCTTCGAGGGTCCCTATCTCCAGTCGGCCAACGCCGATGCTCACCTCGAGGCGGCTCGCGTGCTCGCCGAGTCGGGTCGGGCCTACTGGTGCGCGATGACCCCGGAGGAGATCTCCGAGCGGGCCGCCGCCGAGGGCGTCACCGGCTACGGAGGGTGGTCGCGCGATCTCGGGCTCGACGAGGCTCCCGGCCGGGTGCTCCGCTTCCGGGTGCCCGACGGCGAGACGACGGTCGCCGACATGGTCCGCGGCGAGGTCGTCTTCGACAACGCCGTCATCGAGGACTTCGTGTTGGTCCGCGGCAACGGAACGCCAGTCTTCAACCTCGCGAATGTGGTCGACGACTCAACGGTGAGTACATCCGGATGATGCCGCCCGATGCCTTCGCCGCGGAGTGCTCCCGTTGGGTGCCCGAGTCCTGGGACCGTGAGCGCCTCGCGGTCATCGCCCCGCATGTGCAACCTCGTCTGGTGACCTTCTCCGACCTGGTCGGCACCGTCGACTTCCTCTTCGAACCGGTGGTCATCGACGAGGACTCATGGGTCAAGGTGATGTCCGGTGAGGTGGCCGAGCCTCTGCTCGGGGCGGCCCGTGAGGCCTACGCGGGTCTCGTGGGCTGGGAGGCCGATGCGCTCAAGGCCTCGCTCGAGTCGGTGATGGAGCCCTTCGGCTTGAAGCTCGGTAAGGCGCAGGCCCCGGTGCGGGTGGCGGTGACCGGTCGCACGGTCGGGCCGCCGCTCTTCGAGTCGCTCGAGGTGCTCGGTCGCGAGGAGTCGCTCGCTCGGATCGACGCGGCCCTCGCTCGAATGGCGGGGTGATCGTGGGGCGCCGGGTGGCGATTCTGCTCGGTCTCGCAGTGGCCCTCTACGCGGCCGGGACCCTGGCGCAGGTGATCCTCACCGGCCGGTCGAGGGTCATGCCACCGGCCGATGTGGTGGTCGTGATGGGCGCCGCCCAGTACGACGGTCGACCGTCCGCTCAGCTCGCCTCCCGACTCGACCATGTCGTCACGCTCTGGGAGGCGGGTGGTGTCGACCGCATCGTGGTGACCGGAGGGAGCCAGCCGGGTGACCGCTTCTCGGAGGCCGAGGCATCGGCGACGTATCTCGAGGCGTTCGGTGTTCCGGCGGCGGTCGTGCTCTCGGAGGACCGTGGGACGACGACCTGGGAGTCGATGCAGGAGGTGGCGACCCTGATCGACGCCGACGCCTCGATGATCATCGTCACCGATCCCCATCACGGTCTGCGGAGCCGCCTGATCGCGGAGGAGGCCGGGTTCACCGATGTGGCGGTGTCGACCACGCCGACGTCGGTGGTGGGCGGGTGGACGTCGGCGCGACGACACCTGGTGGAGGCCGGTGGTGTGGCCCTCGGTCGCGTCGTCGG
>RGGX01000076.1 GCA_010024485.1 Actinomycetota bacterium
ACTGTAGGCGACGCCTTGGGGATCGCGGAGCACGCGGGAGGTCACCTCTATCGACTTATATGAAGAGCGTGTTCAGAACGGCCTGTCGTCGCTTGCTCGGCCCGGAGGGCTCGCGGAGATTCTGTTGGGCGGAGGCCGTCTATCTGAGGACCGTTACGCGTCGGGTCGGGTCCATGTCCTTCTCGCAGTTCGGTGAGGATCGTGTGCTTCGAGTCTTGTTTCCCGAATCCGCTGGCACGTACGTCGATGTCGGCGCCGGTGAACCAGCGAGCGGGTCGAACACGTACGCCTTCTATCGGGCGGGGTGGTCAGGCGTGCTCATCGATGCCGTCTCGCGCTATCAGCGTTGGTCCAGGGTTCTTCGACCACGGGACGACTTCAGGCTCGGTCTGTGCAGTTCCGCGTCCGGACAGACCGAGTTCTTCGAGTTCAAGCAGGCGCAGTTCTCGACAACGGACGAAGCGCGTGCGACGCAGCTGATTGATTCAGGTCGGATCCTGGCGGCGTCCTATCCCGTCACGTCCCTCGCGATTCGAGATCTACCCCTGACGTGTCAGCCCGCTGACCCGTGCTTCTTCTCGATCGACGTAGAGGGTGCGGAGATGTCGGTTCTTGACAGTGTCGACTGGGAGAGAACCCGGCCAGCAGCGATCTGTATTGAGGAACTCGAGTTCTCTCTTGGAGAGCCTTCACTGGTCGGCCGATATCTCGGTGATCGCGGCTATCGGCTTGAGGCCCGGGTCGGTCTCTCGTCGATATATCTGCACGCGGACAGTGGCCGGAACATCAAGTTGAGGTGACTCAGCCCGAGAACCACCCGGACACGTCGGCGATCGCGTGGGTCGCCCCGTAGGCGGCCAGGCAGAAACCACCGGCGCCCAGCGGCACGATCGCGGGCCACGGTCGCCCCCGAGGTGAAGTTCACGTTCGACACATTCGGAGGCCCGTCGGCGATCGATGAGCACGGGTAGGCGGTGAGATACCCGGCAGGGGAGGCGGTCGTTCCGGTGGCGGTGAGGTTCAGCACCACTGCGGTGGCACCCGCCGGTACCAGACCGTTCGCCACCGGGTCGAACCTGAGCCGGTGGCCGCCCTCTCCGACGCGGGTCGTCGAGACGCCCCCGACCCCGGTGCGGGTGTCGAGGGCCCGCACCGGTGCGATGGTGGTCAGGTCCTGTCCCGAGGCGAACCATCCGGCCACGTCCACGATCAGGTCGGCGTTGCCGACGACTCGGAAGCAGGTGCGTCCCGGCGCTGTGGCTGCGTCGACCGGGAGGATGACGGAGTTCGGCACCGTCCTCCCGGTGGTGAAGTTCACGTTCGACACCGTCGGTGGCGCTGTCGCCGCTGATGCGCACGGGTACACCGACACGTAGCCCGATCCGGAGGTGTTCGTGGTGGTTAGGTTCAGCGCGATCGCCCCGACACCGGCCGACGGGACGCCGTTGCGTCCGAGGAGGTCGACGACGAGCGGCGGGGCGGTTCCCACGGCGTTCCCGACTCGTCCCGCGGGCACCCCCGGGGCGCCGGTGCGGGTGTCGAAGACGCGTGACGGGCTCAGCGCGTTGAACCCCTGTCCACTGGGGAGCCATCCGGTGACGTCGGCGATGATGTGGGCGCGGCCGTACACGAAGATGCAGGCGGTGCCGTTGGCGGAGATCGGGGCGATCACCGAGTTGGCGACCGTCTGTCCGTTGGTGAAGTTGAGTTGCGAGACACCCGGCCGCGGTGTCGAGGTCGAGTCGCAGGGGTACGCCGACACGTAGCCGATGCCGGAGGCCGAGGTCTGATCGGCGGTGAGGTTGAGCGAGACGGCGGACACCCCTCCGACGGGGACGCCGCCGCGGCCCGCCACGGTCACGACGAGTGGGGTGCCCGAGATGTCGCCCGATCCGACCCGACCGACCGGGACCCCACCGGTTCCGGTGCGGGTGTCGACGATGCGCGAGGGGGTGACCGGTTCGAAGTCGCGGAGGTTGGTGTTCGTGAACGTCGCCGTCACGTAGGTGGTCCCGAGCGGGGTGAGGGTGCAGGTGACGCTCGACTGCAGCGCGCAGGAGCCACCCCAGGAGCTGAGGATGACGCCGTCGGGCGCGGAGGCGGTCAGCGTCAGTTCGGTCCCGGGTTCGACGGTGAGTTGGCAGGTGGCGTCGCACTGCGTGCCGTTGGAGACCGAGATCGAACCGGAGGATCCGATGATCTCGATCGACAGTGTGACGTCGGCCCCCGACAGGTGGAGGAGCCGGTCGGGATCACCGGCGCGACGGTTGACGACGACCCCGGTGAGCGAGTTCGCGCTGATCTGCGACCAGATGTCAGCCGGCTGTGCCGAGGGGTTCGTCTCGAGGAGACGGGCCGCCACGCCGGCCACGTGCGGTGCGGCCATCGAGGTGCCCGACTTGACGGTCTGGTCGGAGTCGGAGCCGATTCCCGCCGAGGTGATCCCGTCGCCGGGGGCGAAGATGTCGACGCAGGACCCGTGGGCCGAGGAGGTCATCGCTCGGTCGGAGCGGGTCGTTCCGGCGACGGTGATGGCCTCGCCGACCCGGGAGGGGCTGTAGTCGCACGCGTTGTCGGCGGTGTTGCCCGCCGCGACGACGACGGTGACCCCGGCCGAGATCAACCCGCGGACGGCGTTGTCGAGTGGGACCGACGGGTCGCCGCCGAGACTCATCACCACGACCGCGGGACCACGGGCGCTCGCGTCGCCGATGATCCAGTCGGCGGCGGCGATGACCGCGGTGTCGGTTCCGTTGCCGGAGCAGTCGAGCACCTTGACGGGCACGACGGTGACCGACTTCGCGATGCCGTGGGTCGAACCACCGGCGATGCCGGCGACATGGGTGCCGTGTCCTGAACCGCTCGCGCAGTCCTCGAATCCACTCGCGACCGTCCCCGACCACCTGAGGCCAGGCGGGGCGTCGTAGTCGTAGACGGCGCCGTAGGGGACGCGTCCGCTGAACTCGGTGTGGCTCGGTCGGATTCCCGAGTCGACGACGTACACGGTGACCCCCGAACCCGAGGTCTGGTAGCGGTATCGACCGTCGAGGGGGAGCGCGGCCTGGTCGATCCGGTCGAGGCCCCACGACGGCGGGTCGACCTGTTCGGCGGTCGAGGAGACCCTCACCTCCGGGTCGACCAGGGCGACGCATCGGGGGGATCGGCATCCGCTCAGTGTCTCACAACTGTCCTCGACCGGACCTCGGATTTCACGTGCGCCGACGGCTGGTCCGGGTGGCTCGCACTCCGGGACGCGTGCTTCGGCATCGGCGGCTAGCCTCCCGGGGATGAGTCAACGCACCGACGTCCTCGGCGACGCCGCTGCAGCCGCCCGCGCCCCCGCATGAACGGCTCTGCATGACATCCACTGACACCCCCGTGAGGGTCGTCGTCCCCGGTCAGCACCTGTTGGCCGCGTTGATCGGCCCGCGCGACCAGAACCTGCGCGAGATCGAGCGCCAGTTCCCCGCGACATCGATGACCGTCCGCGGTAACGAGGTGATCCTGCGTGGTGGAGACGCTGAGCGGGTGGGTCGGCTCTTCGAGGAGCTGATCGGCCTGCTCGAGCGCGGCCAGCAGCTCGACGATCCGACCCTCGGACGGGTCATCGGCATGGTCCGCGCCGATGAGCGGCCGACCGAGGTGCTCACCCATCAGGTTCTGCGCGGGTCGAAGGGACGGGCGGTCCGCCCGAAGACGGCCGGCCAGAAGCGCTACGTCGACGCGATCGGCGAGAACGTCATCACCTTCGGCATCGGCCCGGCGGGCACCGGCAAGTCCTGGCTGGCGGTGGCCATGGCGGTCCAGGCTCTGCAGGCCAAACAGGTCCAGAGGATCATCCTCACGCGGCCGGCGGTGGAGGCCGGCGAGCGCCTCGGCTTCCTGCCCGGTGATCTGATGGCGAAGATCGATCCCTACCTGCGACCGCTCTACGACGCCCTCTACGACATGGTCGACCTCGAGGGAGCGCAGAAGCTCCTCGAGCGGGGGACGGTGGAGGTGGCACCGCTCGCGTTCATGCGGGGACGCACGCTCAACAGTTCGTTCATCATCCTCGACGAGGCCCAGAACACCACCCCGGAGCAGATGAAGATGTTCCTGACGCGGATCGGTTTCGGATCCAAGGTGGTCATCACCGGCGACACGACCCAGGTCGACGTGCCCGACGGTCGGAGCGGACTCCACGATCTCGAGCGCGTCCTCGGCGGTGTCGACGGCCTCGGCTTCGTGCATCTCGACGCGGGCGATGTGGTGCGCCACCGGATCGTGGCTGACATCGTCGCCGCCTACGAACGTGACGGAGGGGGCCGTCGCCGTGGCTGACCCGCCGAGTCCCACCGGTGTCGAGGCACCGGCCGAGGTCGTGGTCTCCGATGACCAGGACGCGGTTCCCCTCGACGCCGCCCGCTGGGCCGATCTGGCGGGAGCGGTCCTGTCCGACCGTGGTTGCTCGGGCGAGTTGACGCTCGCCTTCGTCGACGAGGCCACGATCACCGAACTCAACCTCGAGCACATGGGGGCCGTCGGGCCGACCGACGTGTTGTCGTTCCCGCTGGATGATCCGGCGGAGCGCACCGGTCCCGACAGCCCGCCGATGCTGATCGGCGATGTGGTCATCTGCCCGGCGGTGGCGGAGCGACAGTTCGCCGAGCACGCCGGCACCCTCGTCGACGAACTCGCTCTCCTCGTGGTCCACGGCGTGCTCCATGTCCTCGGGCACGATCACGCCGAACCGGAGGAGGCGCGCGATATGCGCGAACTCGAACGTCTCCTGTTGGAGCGCCATCACTGGTCCGGGCCGGCCCCGGTCGCCTTCTCGTCGGAGCACCGGTCATGATCGCGGCGGAGGTGACCGGCGCCGACGTGCTGATGCTCGTCACGATCGGCATCCTGCTGCTGGTCCTCGTCTTCCTCGCGATGGCCGAGATGGGGCTCTCGAAGATGACGAAGCCCCGCGCCGCGGCTCTCCTCGAGGAGCGTCCGAGGGCCGGCGCCAGCCTGCAGGCATTGATGGAGTCCCCGGAGCGGTGGATCAATCCGTTGCTGCTCACCGTCAACATCTGCCAGACGGTGCAGGCGACCCTGACCGGCATCGTGGCCGGGCGCCTCTTCGGTGGTATCGGCGTCGTTGTCGGCGTCACCCTCAACGTGGTCGTCTTCTTCGTCCTGGCTGAGGCGGTGCCGAAGACCTATGCGGTACTCCACCCGGATCGCGCCGCGATGGTGGCCGCCCGGCCGGTTCGGGCTCTGGTCGCCTTCGCGCCACTGCAGTTGATCTCCTCCGGCCTGATCGGGCTCACCAATGTGATCGTGCGGGGTCGCGGGCTGGAGCGCGGGCCGTTCGTCAGCGAGCAGGAGTTCCTCGGCATCGTCGAGGCCGCCGCCGAGGGCGAGGTGATCGAGCACGAGGAGCGCCAGCTGATCGAGTCGATCATCGAGTTCGGTGACACGGTGGCGCGTGAGGTGATGGTCCCGAGGCCCGACATGGTGATCGTCGCGAACGAGGCCACGGTCACCGATGCCCTCAACCTCGGCATCGCGAACGGGTTCAGTCGGCTCCCGGTGTTCGGCGACGATGAGACCGACATCGCCGGTGTCGCCTTCACGAAGGATCTGATCCGGGCCGAGCGCGAGGGCCGGGGTGATCTGCCGGTGCTCGACCTCACCCGACCGGTGGTGTTCATCCCGGAGAACAAACCGGTCGCGAGGCTCATGCGCGAGATGCAGGCCGGCAAGTTCCATCTCGCGATCGTCGCCGACGAGTACGGCGACATCGCCGGAGTCATCACCCTGGAGGACTGTCTCGAGGAACTCGTCGGTGAGATCGTGGACGAGTACGACACCGACCGGGCCGACATCGAGGAACTCCCGTCCGGGGAGTTGATCGTCGCCGGGAAGACCAACATCGACGATCTCAACGACCGTCTCGCGGTCGACCTTCCCAACGAGGACTTCGATTCGGTCGGAGGCTTCATCTTCTCCTCGCTCGAGCGGGTTCCCGAGCCCGGTGATGTCGTCGAGTTCGAGGGGCATCGCTTCATCACCGAGGTGGTGGAGGGCCGCCGGGTGCGGCGGGTTCGCGTCGAGGTGCCGCCGGTGGCCGACGACGATGCGGTGTCCGAGGGCGCCGACGACGGCGACTGAGCCACCCACGGCTACGGTCGTCTCATGCACGTCTCA
>RGGX01000077.1 GCA_010024485.1 Actinomycetota bacterium
GCCGCATCGACCGCCCGACCGCGCCCGTCGAGCACCACGACGAACTCATCCCCGCCGAACCGGGCGAGCACATCACCCTCGCGCACCGCGGTCTGCAGACGCCTCGACACCTCCTGGAGGAGCTCGTCGCCGATCACATGGCCGAGGCTGTCGTTCACCACCTTGAAGTGGTCGAGGTCGATGAAGAGGATCCCCACCGCCGACGGCTGGGCCCCGGCGAGTCGCTGCTCGAGGATGCTCATGAGATAGGCCCGGTTCGGCAGCCGGGTGAGCTCATCGTGACGGGCGGCGTGCTGGAGTTGCTCCGCGGTACGACGCTGCTCGGTGACATCCTCGATGTGGTTGATGGCGAGCAGCACCCCGTCGTCCTCGGAGACCGACACCCGGGTACGGGCCCACACCCAGGAGTTGTCCCGACGGCGGAACCGTTGGTCGAGTCGGTACGAGTCGACCAGTCCGAGTTCGAGGCGCGCCCGGTGGGGCTGGGCCTGCCGGACGTCATCAGGATGGGTGAACTCGCGCAGTGTGCGACCGACGAGGTCGACGACCGAGCGTTCGAGCATGTCGGCGAGCGACTGGTTGGCGTCGACGATCCGGCCGTCGTCGAGTCGCACGAGCGCCATGCCGGTCGGGGCCGACTGGAACGCCTGTTGGAAACGATGGCGAGCCTGGTCGAGGGCCTCCCGCTCCTCCACCCCGCGCGCCCGATCCGTCCAACGCAACAGCAGGGTGTCGTCGGCACCGTGGTGCACGGTGATCGCCACCTCGACGTGCGCGCCGTCGGGACGCTCGACGCGGGCCTCCAACGCGACGTGCTCGATCTCGCCCCCATCGGAGGAGGTGACATCCATCGCGAGCCAGTCGGCGAGCACACCCTGATCGGCGTCGACCAGCACCGTGTCAGCGTCGACCCCCACCAGATCGTCGACCTCGCGACCGAGGAGGGCGCACGCCGACCGGTTCACCACCAGGATCCTCCCGGTCGAGTCGACCTCCATGACCGCCTCCGGCAGCGCGTCGAGCAGGTGCCGGGCCGGGTCGCGAGACCGGCCGGTCAGTTCACGGTGACTCGACCACCATCCGAGGGCGAGGACCAACAGCACCGCTCCACCGGCGATCGCGACACCCAGCGCCACCTCATCGGCGACGATGAGCGCCGGGGCCGATGCGAGCGACGGACTCATCTCCGGCCGACCATCGGGGTCACCCGCGCTGCCCCGCGAACCACTGGTCGAGGCGCGCCCTGATCTCGGCATCACCGATGAGGCCCTCCTCCAGTCGGATGTCGAGAAGATGCTCCAGAGCACGACCCACCACCGGTCCCGGCGGCACGCCGAGGTGCTCCATCACCTGAGCACCGTCGAGCTCGGGGCGCATCGCCGCCAGCTCCTCCGCCTCGGCCAACTCGACGATCCGCTCCTCGAGCTCATCCATACGCCGGGACAGCGTCCGGGCCTTCTTCTCGTTGCGGGTCGTGCAGTCACAGCGCGTCAGGACGTTCAGTTCGTTCAGCAGATCACCGGCGTCGCGCACATAACGACGGACGGCCGAGTCGCTCCAGCCGAGTCGGTAGGTGTGGAACCGGAGATGGAGTGCGACCAGGTCGACCACGGCCGCGACATCGTCGTTCGAATACCGGAGTTCGGTCATGCGACGCTTCGTCATCCGGGCGCCGACGGCGTCATGGTGATGGAAGGTCGTGCCCTTGCCCTCGGCGTAGCCACGGGTACGGGGTTTGCCGATGTCGTGGAACAACGCCGCCAGTCGGACCAATCGGAAGTCGAACTCGGGGCGGTCCTCGGGTTGTTCGCGGAGGGGACGCACGTTCTCGATGACCGCGAAGGTGTGGGTGAGGACGTCCTTGTGCCGATGGATCGGGTCGTGCTCGAGACGCATGGCCGGCAGCTCGGGGAGGAACTGATCGGCGAGACCGGTCTCGACGAGGAACCAGAGACCGGCGGTCGGATGGTCGAGGGTGATGAGCTTGTCGAACTCGTCGCGGATCCGCTCGGCGGAGACGATCTCGAGACGCGGCGCCATCTCACGGACGGCAGCGACCAGGTCCTCGGTGGGCTGGAGGTCGAGACCGGCGAGGAAACGAGCGGCGCGGAGCATCCTCAGTGGATCGTCACTGAAGCTCACCTCGGGGCCGATCGGGGTGCGGAGCACACCGGTCATGAGGTCATGGGCTCCGTCGAAGGGGTCCACCAGGGTCGGGGTGTCGCCTCCGGTGACCTCCAACGCCATGGCGTTCACGGTGAAGTCGCGCCGTGACAGGTCCGTCTCGACGTCATCGGCGAAGACGACATGCGGTTTGCGCGACTCGTCGGTGTAGGACTCGGCGCGGAAGGTGGTGATCTCGAAGACCCGGTCCCCCGAGCGCGCCCCGACGGTGCCGAACTTCTCCCCCTGATTCCAGACGGCGTCGGCCCAACCGCCGATGCACGACTTCACCGCATCCGGCCGGGCGTCGGTGGTCAGGTCGATGTCGAAGTCGGGTGAATCCGGATCGACACGGCCGATCATGAGGTCGCGAACCGAACCGCCGACGATGTACAGGCGGTGCCCCGCTTCACGGAAACGGTCCGCCAGAGGGGCGAGTTCGTCGAGGACGACGGCGAATCGATCGGGAACCATCTGATTCGGAGGCTACCTGCGCCCCACAGCGGGCCTCGGCAGCCCTCGAGCACTGCGCGGGTGTCGGTCGCACTACCGTCGAACGCGGTGGACAGCTCGGATCGACTGCTCGTGGCCGACGGGCCACCCACAGCGCGGTCTCCCCGAGCGCGCACCGAGCGGGCATCCCTCGACAACTGGCCGTTCGATCCGTCCGTCGCCCTGCTCCAGCCGATCGACCACACCAGGATGATCCGCCCCGATGATGTCGCCGAACTGGTCGAACGAGCCATCACCGAGGGGCGCCGGGCCGTGGGCCGAGAGCACTCGACCACGACGACTCGGGCGCAGCGGGATGCGGGACGCCGCCGCCATCGACGTCGCTGCCTTCGGGCCACTGTGGGGCCACGACCTCCGCACGCTCAACGCGACCCGAGGCGCGACCGCGTCCTCCCGCACACGCGGCGTGCGACGCGATTCGCGACTGGCTGGCTTCGTGATCGCCGGACGCACCGGACGGAGCGGCTACCTCCAACGGCTCGCCATCGACCCCGAGCGACGCCGGGAGGGCCTCGGACGGCTGCTCACCGTCGACGCGTTGCGCTGGATGCATCGGACGCGCTGCATCGACGTCTTCGTCAACACCTCCGAGCAGAACCAGGCAGCCCTCGCGCTCTACGGATCGCTCGGCTTCGACCAGCGACCCGAGCGACTCACCGTCGCTGAGATCGACCTCACCGGGGGAGCGTCCGCGCCGTGAGCCCCGACCGAGCACGTCGGGTCTCGACCGCCCCGTTGGTCGTCACCCTTCCGGTCGTCGGCCTCGCCCTCCTCGCCGTCGACACCGGCCAGTCCGCCTCCGCCGATGAGTCAGCACCCGTCGAGATGATGCTCGAGGACCTCGACTTCATCGTGGAGGACGCGCTCCGCCTCGAGTTCGTCGTGGTCGGTGACGCCCCCGACATCGCTCCACCCACCACGACGACCCTTCCCCCCGCCACGACATCGACGACCGTTCCCGATGACAGCCCGGAGAGCAACGGGGAGGATGCGGCGGACCCCGAGCCGACCGACTCGAGTACCTCGACCACGAGTCCCGACACCACGACGACGACCACAACCTCACTTCCCGACGAGCCAGGCGGTGACGCCGTCGTGGAGCCCGACGTCACGACCACCGTCCGCGTCGGCATACACCCCGCCATCGAGACCCGCGTCGGCGCCGCCGTCCTCCAGGCCGGCCCGGTCATACCGAGTGTGCTCGGCGAAGCACTCGACACCGTCGAGGTCGAGGCCTCCCGCTACGCGACGGTCGATGCGGACACCGGTGAGCGCCGACTCACCGTGACCACCCCGATGCGGGTGAGTGGCGCCAGAGGACCCACCCGAGCGGCGATCCTCGAGGCGCCGGGGCCGGGCCTCTACCCGATCACGGTGTCGGTGCTCCGCGACGGCGAGTTGCTCGCCGCGCACCTCACCATGGTCGAGTACTCGCCGAGTGTCGGAGCCACCGACTGGCTCGGCCCTCTCGGCATGTCGGTGATCGCCGCGATCACCGAACCCGATCCGTCGACGATCACGAGCGCCCTGGTGTCGACCAGGAACGAGATCGACCTGCTCGGCCTGCTCGCGGAGCGAACCGAGGGACCGCTCACGGTGGCGATCCCGCCGTCGCTCGCGACCCGGGTCGCATCAGGCGATCCGGGCCTCGGGTCGACCGCTCCCCTCCTCCCGGGACTGCTGGCCGGCGACGAGTTGATCGCGCTCCCTCAGTTGCGCCTCGACCCCTCCGCCGCGGTTGACGCCGGTCTCTCCGAGCTCTTCACGACCGAGCTGAGCCTCGGTGCCGAGGTGATCGGCCAGGCCTTCCCTGACTCCGACGTGCGACGGACCGTCTGGTTCGCCGGACCCTCGGTGTCGTCCAGTCGGGTCACTCCCGAGGGCGCCACCCTCCTGCGCGACCTCGGGAACCAACTCGTCGTCGTCGACTACGAGGACTACAGCTCCTGGGAGGGGGCCGTCGCCGATCTCACCGACCCCACCCAGTTCGCCCGACTCCCCCGCACCGACGGAACCGACGGCCGGGTCGCGGTCATCGACCCGGTCAGCATCGAGCTCGAACCGTCGTCCGCGACCCTCGGAGTCTCGACCGTCGATCGCGCCGTGCGAGTCCTGACCGAGATCTACGCCATCCGTCACCAACAGGGACCGGCGGATCGATCGATGATCCTGAGCGGGGTCGGATTCGGGGTGCCCGATGCCGGGGTGGTCGCCACCATCGAGCGGCTCACCAGCGCCGATCGGGCCGTCGAGTTCCGTCCACTGTCGGCCTCAGCGCTCACCACCGAGATCCAGCGGATCGGCGAGGACGATCTGTGGGTCCGATGGGCTGGAGGTCCCGAGACCGACCTCCAGCCGAGGGTCGCCGCCGCCGAGACGATCGCCGCCCGGATCACGGACGTCGCACCGATGCTCCCCGACGGGGACGGCCGACCGACCGCCTGGGCCGACCGACTCACGGGCACCTACTCGTCACTCGTCACCGCGACCGACGCCGCCGAAGCGGCCTCGGCGGTGTCGGCAGAGCTCGATGCCATCACCGCCGCCATCTCGCTGCCGGAGGCACCGGTGTTCAACCTCACCGGAGACGGAACACCGCTCCCCGTGACCATCGAGAACTCCGGGGACACCCCGCTCGAAGTGGTCGTGCAGTTGGTGTCGTCCCGCCTCGAGGTGCCGGCCGGGGAGCGGGTGGTTCTCCCTCCCGGGTCGACAACAGTGCGGATCGAGGTGTCCGCGATCGGCACCGGCACCTTCCCGGTCGTCGTCGAGGTCCGCTCGCCGACCGGCGCGCGCCTCGGACCGGAGGTGGTGCTCACCGCCCGTTCGAACTCGGTGACCGGCCTCGGTCGCTCCGTGGCCGTGGGGCTCGCGCTCGTCCTGCTGAGTTGGTGGCTCAGCCATCTCCGCCGCGCGCGCAGCACCCGCCTCGTCGCCCGTCTCGATGCATCGGTTGGCGCCCACCCCAGCAACGCCGCCCAGATCGAACTGCCCTTCGACGACACCGACGACGACGCTCCCCCTCGTCACGACGGTGATCCCGGGGCTGGATAGTGTCCCGGTCATGACCGTTCGAATCGTCACCGACAGCGCCTGCGACCTTCCCGACGAACTCCTCGACGAGTACGGGATCACCGTCGTCCCGTTGTCGATCCGCTTCGGCTCCGAGGAGCTCATCGACCGGGAGCAGCTCAGCGTCGGCGAGTTCTGGCAGCGGTGCGCGGCCAGTGAGGTGCTGCCCGAGACCGCCGCCCCGGCCCCCGGTCAGTTCGAGACCGCCTATCGCCGTCTTGCCTCCGAGGGCGCCAGCGCGGTCGTGGTCGTGTCGCTCTCGGGAGCACTGTCAGCCACGATCCAGAGCGCCGAGCTCGCCGCCCGTGGTGTGGCCGACGAGATCGACGTCCGGATCGTCGACTCGCGGTCGGTCACCCTCGGCCTCGGCACGATGGTCCTCGCCGCCGCCCGTGCCGCATCG
>RGGX01000078.1 GCA_010024485.1 Actinomycetota bacterium
GAGTCCTCCGAGAAGGCCGCGCGCTTCGTCCGCACCTGCGACGCCTTCAACATCCCACTCGTCGTGTTCGTCGACGTGCCCGGGTTCCTGCCGGGGGTCAACCAGGAGCACGACGGGATCATCCGACACGGCGCCAAGTTGCTCTACGCCTTCTGCGAGGCCACGGTCCCCCGGATCCAGGTGATCACGAGGAAGGCGTACGGCGGCGCGTACGTGGTGATGAACTCGAAGTCGGTCGGCGCTGACCTCGCCTTCGCCTGGCCATCGGCGGAACTCGCGGTCATGGGCCCCCAGGGGGCGGTCGAGATCGTCTACCGACGCGAACTGCAACAGGCCGCCGACCCCGCCGAGCGACGGGCCGAACTCGTCGCCGAGTACACCGAGCGCTACGCGAACCCCTACGCCGCGGCCGAGCGCGGATTCGTCGACGATGTGATCGAGCCCTCCCAGACCCGCCGCAAGGTGATCGCCGGCCTTCGCGCCCTCCGGTCGAAGCGGGAGGAACTGCCCAAGCGCAAGCACGGGAACGTCCCGCTGTGAGCGGGCCGATCGTGGTCACCGAGGCGATCCGGCCGGTGCCGACCTCCGAGGAGGCCGCGGCCATCGCCGCGGCCGTCGAGGCTCTCTGGCCGCGACCCGTGCCCGCAGTGGCCAGCGAGCGTGGTTCCACCGCCTGGCGGTTCAGCGGGCGATGGTGGACCGACGAGCCCGTGTCGAGCCCGGGCGCGGTCACCCGACCCTGGTGAACGATCGATGAGCGACACCACCTACGGCGTCGTCGAACTGACCGCTGAGATCAACGACTCGCTCCGCGAGCGCTTCGGCTCCGGTGTCTGGGTGGTCGGCGAGATCTCCGGTCCTCGTGGCCGAGGACCTGATCGAGGCCAACTCGCGCCTGTCGATCCCCGTCGCGCCGATGACCCTCGGCCTGGTCACGAGTGTCGGTTCGGCGGCCTGGCACGACTTCTGCAACGAGCTCGAGGGGAGTGGGTTCGGCTTCCGCATCCGGTCGGTGGACGCCCGCGTGCAGGGGGACGAGGCACCGACGATGGTGGCCGACGCCATCCGACAGCTCTCCGGTGACGGGGTCGACCTCATCGTCGTCATCCGTGGAGGCGGCGCGCGCAATGACCTCGCTGCGTTCGACACCGAGCCGATCGCGAGAGCGATCGCCGGAGCCGCGGTCCCGGTGTTCACCGGGATCGGCCACGAGATCGACCGGAGTGTGGCCGACGAGGTGGCGCACAGCGCATGGAAGACGCCGACGGCGTGCGCCGGGGCGATCGTCGACCTCGTCGCCGACTTCGTGGCCCGCACCGAGGAGGCCTGGGCTGGAATCCATCGGGCCGCCTCGGCGACCCTTGACACCGCTGCCAACGGGCTCATGGGCACGGCGCAGCGGATCGCCCGACAGACGCACGTCGCCGTGTCGCGCTCCGATGAGCGCCTCGCGGGGCGCGCCCGTCGTGTCGTCGCGATCCGACGTCGCCTCGACGAGGAGGAGGCGAGCGCCGCCCGGTCCGCGGCCCGACTCGTGCGGCTGTCGCACCACGCGGCGGAGGCCGCGGATCGGCGCCTCGGCGACCTCGAGCGCCGTCGCGGTCTGCTCGACCCGGCCCGTCTGTTGGAGCGGGGTTGGAGTATCACCACCGACGGTGATGGGCGGGTGGTCCGCTCGGTGGCTGATGTTTCGGGCGGGAGCGAACTGCGTACCCGTCTCGCCGACGGTGTCGCCCTGAGTACGGTGTCCGAGGTGGTGAGCGATGACTGAGCAGGGACCGAACTACGCCGAGGCTCTCGCCGAACTCGACACGATCCTCGACGAACTGGAGTCGGCTGATGTCGACGTGGACCGACTCGCTGACCGTGTCCGGCGAGCAGCCGAGCTCATCGCGACCTGCCGGGAACGGATCGGCGCGGCCCGGATGCAGATCGACGAGGTGGTCGCCGGACTCGAGACCGGCGAGTGAACACTCCGGCCCCGTAGCCTGCCGGGCATGGGAGCCACCCCCGAGTCGCTGACCGCGATCGCGCAGCGGGTCGACGGATGCCTCGAGTCGGTGCTCGACGGCGAGGTTCGGCGGTGGGAGGCCCTCGACGGGGATCTGTCCGATCCGGTCAATGAGGTGCTGCGCCTCGTCCGCTCGGGCGGCAAACGACTCAGGCCCGCCTTCTGTCACTGGGGCTTCGTCGCGGCCGGAGGTGACGACGGCGAGATGGATGAGGCTGTCGTCGCGTCGGGCGCGGCACTCGAACTGCTCCACGCCCAGGCGCTCTTCCATGACGACGTCATCGACGACTCCGATTCCCGACGGGGCGCCCCGACGGCGCACCGAGTGTTCACCGATCGGCACCGGACAGCGGGATGGTTGGGGGAGTCGCGACGCTTCGGTGACGGTATGGCCATCCTCATCGGTGACCTGGCCGGGGTGTTCGCCGACCGGCTGATGACCGGTGTGCCCTCGGAGACGAAGGCGATCTGGGATGAGATGCGCATCGAGGTGAATCTCGGCCAGATGCTCGATGTGCTCGGTTCCGCGAGCGGGGACCGGACGATCGAGCGGGCCGAACGGGTGTGCAGGTACAAGAGCGCCAAGTACTCGATCGAGCGCCCCCTCCACCTCGGCGCCAGCCTGCGCGGGGCCTCCGATCAGGTCATGCAGGCCCTGTCGGCCTACGGCCTCCCGCTGGGTGAGGCCTTCCAGATGCGCGATGACGTGATGGGCGTGTTCGGGGACCCGGAGGTCACCGGCAAGCCGGTCGGTGACGATCTTCGCGAGGCCAAGCCGACGCCGCTCGTCGCTCGTGCGGTGGCTCGGGCCGATCGGAGTCAGGCGGAGGTTCTACGCATGATCGGACAGGCCGACCTGACCCCCTCCGACATCTCCTCGATCCAGGAGGTGATCATCGCCACCGGCGCGCTCGACGAACTCGAGGGCGCCATCGATGACCGGGTGCGACGTGCGGTGGACGCGCTCGACGGGGTGATCTCCGCACAGGCTGTCGCACCGCTGACCGAGCTCGCCTCGTTCATCGTCGATCGCGCGAACTGACCCGGCGACCGGGGTCACAGGCGCGCGTACCGCTCGAGGGCGGCGTCGAGCTCGCCGGTGCCGACGCCCGGGGCGGTGGCGACCGCGGCGAGCCAGGGAGGTCGGAACTGCGCGACGACGGTGATCGGCTCCACGATGGCACCCGCCTCGGTGGCAAGCCGGACGAAGTCGAGGGCGTAGTCGACGGGTCGCAGATCGCGGCCGAGCTCGAGGAGCGCGTAGGGGTCGGGGGAGATGCCGTCACCGCCGAGCGACATGACCGCTGTCGAGGCCGGCTCGATCGGCCCGCCGGAGAGACCGGGGCCGTCGTCGATGATCGCCCCGCGAACGCGGTCGGGTCTCGCGCCGGCGAGCAGGAGGGCGACATAGCCGCCGAGACCCCGGCCGAGCACGGTGACCTCACCGAGGTGCTCGATGGCGGCGTCGGCATCGCCGAGCAGGATCTCGGTGGTGTACCCGCCGCCGGCGGGAACGGTCGACTCGCCGTGGCCGGTGAAGTCGAGGCCGTGGATCGGCCCGGGCCAGGCGGGAAGCGGTGATGACACCACCGGGTCGGACGACTCGCCGAGCCCGTGGAGCAGCAGGAGCGGGCGCCCCTCACCCTCGCGGAGGAGGTGCAACGCGAGGCTGACGCGGTTGTGCGCGAGTCGGGTGACGGTGCTCACAACGCGGCTCCGAGGAAGTCGACGATGAGCTCCGAGATCATGTCGGGCTGCTCGATGTGGACGAAGTGGCCGAGGTCCTCGAAGAACTCGAGTCGGGACCGACGCGGCAGGTACTGGCTGACGTGCTCGGGTCGCGTACCCCAACCCATCGGCTCCTCGGCCCCGACGAGGACCCCGAGGAACGGCACGGCGAGCCCCGCGAGACGGAACAGGGCCCATTCGGGACGCCAGGGACCGAACCCACCGAGGCGCATCGAGGGGTCGAGTTTCCATCGCCAGCCGTCGCTGTCGTGTCGTCCGCCCACGGTGACGAGGTATTCGAGCCACTCCACCGGGAGTCGAGGGTTCATCATCCCGCGTCGCGCGGCGAGTTCGGCGATGGTGCCCGGTCGCCGCTGGCCACCGGCGGTGCGTCGTCGGTGGGCCAGCCATGAGGCGAGTTCGGTCCCGAGGGCTCCGGCGCGCTGGTGCTCGGGTACGTCGGGGCCCGGGCGCCGGTAGGGGATGCCGTCGAGGTTGACGAAGGCGCCGAAGCGGAACGGGTGGGCGTCGGCCAACGCGGTCATGATGGCCCCGCCCTTGGAGTGCCCGACCACGGCGACCCGGGAGCGACCGGCGACCCGGTCGAACACCGTCGCGGCGTCTCGGAGGTCGGCGTCGAACGAGTAGAGATGGGCGTGGTCGGAGTCGCCGTGCCCCCGCTGGTCCCAGGCGACCACCCGCCAGCCCGCCGCTGCGAGCTTCGGAGCGAGCACATCGAAGGTGCGCGCGAAGTCGGCACCACCGTGCACCAGCATGAGCACCGGGTCGCTCTCGGAACCCCACTCGTGGACGGCGATGCCGACACCGTCGGCGTCGACCCGGTAGGCGCGCGCAGGAGCGACCGCTCCGGGGAAGGCGTGCTCCTCGATCACCCGGGGGAGGCTACGACGACGGCCCTAGTCTTGGGTCTCAGATGGAGGATCGATGACTGTCCGGACCTGTTCTCGACGATGGAGCCGCGCCCCGCTCGGTGCGATCGCGGCCGTCGTGCTGTCGTCGTGTGGGCTCGGTGCTGAGGAGTCGCTCGGCGAGCTCCCCCCGATACGAACGACGACGACGACCTCCACCACGACGACGATCCCCGATCCGAACCGGTACTTCTACGAGGTCAAGCCCGGGGACACGCTCTTCGCGATCGGCAGCTACTTCCAGGTCCCGATGACCGAGATCGTCGCCCTCAACAACCTGGAGGACGCCGACGACCTCCAGGTGGGGCAGATGCTCGAGATCCCGAGTGGCTTGGTGATCGTGACCATTCCCGATGAGATCCGGCTCGGTGGAGCGACCACCACCTCGTCCTCGGAGCCGACCGTCGCTGACGGCGCCGAGCAGTGACCATGTGCCCTGTCGCCGATGGGGACCGCTTCATAGACTCCACCCATGGCGTTCTGGCCGACTCCTGAGCACTGGAGCGTGTCGATTCCGCTCGACACCGATCACTGGAGGGTGCCGGCGCTCGCCGAGTCCGGAGTAGTTGAGCTTTCACCGATGCCGGTCGAGGTACCCGAGGTTGAGTGGATGGGTCTCGAGTACATGGACTGGAAGAGCGGCGGAGACACGAACTTCGCGCCGCTCGCCTCAGCGGACGGCGAGCTCGACTGCCGTGGCTTCTGGGACAAGGGCAAGACCGACAAGGACGCCCTCTGGACCTCGAACGCCGAGATCGCACCCACACTGCGCGACTACGTGTCAGCGGTGGGGGCCAACTTCGGCCGTGTCCGGGTCATCAAGTTGGAACCGCAGGACCATGAGACGGCGATCCGTTCGATCCACCGCGACGACAACAACCGGTTCAACCCTGAGGGCGAGGGTTGGGTGGTGCGCACCTGGGTCGAACTGACCGACAATCCCGACAGCTACATGCTCCTCATGGACACCGGTGCTGACGGTCTCCCCGACCCGACGACGGAGCGACGGGTGTCCCTCCAGCGCGGGGCCCGATTCGTGGTCGACACCCAGAGGCTCTGGCATGTGGTCGTCCACAACGGTGATGAACCGCGCTACGCCCTGATCACCAGTTTCGAGTCCAGTCCGACACTGGCCGAGTGGATCGACACCGAACGGGTCCCGATCGCCGGTTGAGGTGCCGGCCGGCCGGGACCGACCTCACGAGCGTGCGAGGTCGACGAACTCATCCATGATGCGAACGAGGTCGAAGTCCTTCGGCGTGTAGACGGCGGCGACACCAGCCTTGGCCAGCACGCCTCGGTCCTCCTCGGGGATGATGCCGCCGACCACGATCGGCGCCG
>RGGX01000079.1 GCA_010024485.1 Actinomycetota bacterium
CCGCTGCACCTTCTGTGGGTTGCCCGCGTTCGGGAAGTTCCAGATCAGGAAGTCACCCGACATGATCGTCCTGCGTTCGGGCAGCCAGGCCCACAGGTGGTCGTCGGTCTCGCCCCGGGCGTGGACCAGTTCGATGTCCACCGCTCCGAGGCGCACCGTCGAATGATCGTCGACGATGGTGTCGGGACGGAGCGTCCCCTCAGGGAGGAACGCGGAGAAGTTCGAGTCTCGGGCCGCGCTGTTGCCGAGGCTGAGTCCGAGATCGCTGCGGGTCCCTCCGAACTGTCGGGCGTTGATGAGCCGGTTCCAGTCCCCGGTCGCTGTGTAGCGGTCGAGACGGTCGTTCACCCGTCGATGTCCGATCACCGTGGGGCGGCCGAAGGCGGCGGCGAAGTACCCACTCCCTCCGACGTGGTCGGCGTGGCCGTGCGTGTAGACGAGATGCCGGACCGGGTCGGGTCGCCACCCCCTGATCGCCGCGACCACCGATTCACCGGTCGCGCCGCCTGAGGAATCGAACGCGACGAGCCCGTCGCCGGTGTCGAGGACGACCGAGTGGCTGAAGCTCTCGACGATGGCGAGACCCTCGCCGATCTCGGAGAGCTCGTTGGTCACCCGGTTGACGGGAACATCGAGCCGGTGGTGATCGATGATGTCTGCGGACAGATCGAGCAGGTCGGCCATCCCGTGACCGTACCGGGGTGGCCGTGACGGCCCGGACTCAGGCGACCTGTCGATCGGCGTAGGCGCCGTCGCGACGCAGCATCCGTCGATGCCATCGACGCGGCGTCAACATGAGCGCCCGCGGCTCGTCCTCGAACATCCAGCGGGCGAACTTCGCTCGACCCCAGCTGCCACTGCGCTCCACCGTCCGAAGCGCGACTTCGGCCCCGCGCGCCGAGCCGAGCACCCGACCCAGCCGGCGCGACATCCGATGATCGGCGAAGAGATGGTCCCGCACCGACCGTTCGTAGGTGTCGGCCACCCGGGTATCGGCAGCATCGAGGATCGCCTCGGCGGCCAGTCGGCCGGTCAGCAGTGCCTGGCCGATTCCCTCGCCGGTCATGACGTCGGTCGCGGCCGCTGCATCGCCGGTGAGGAGGACCCGCGCAGCGCTCAAGCGGATCGTGTCCACCCTCGCCGGGATCGGCCAGGCGGTGTGACGGTCCTCGAGGGCGTGCCCCTCACCGAGGGCGGCGACGATGTGATCTCGCGTCAGTAGATCGCGCCAGATGCCGGCCATGTCGCGACCCCGACGCTGATGCTCGCGCAGGACCCCGAAGCCGATGTTCGCCCGCCCACCGGGAAGGGGGAACGACCAGGCGTACCCGGGGAGCAGATCCGGTTCGAACCAGACGATGAGGCGTTCGGCGGCCGGTCCGGTCACGTTCGACACGTACTGGCGGAACGCGTTCCACTCACCGCGGTAACCGTCGGGGGTGAGGCCGAGCAGTCGACGCGTGGGACTCCACATACCGTCGGCGGCGATGACATGACGGGCGTTGAGGTGGCGGGAGGTGCCATCGGCATCGGTCACGCCGATGTGGACGCTGTCCGCGCTCTGACTGATCGAGTCGAGCCTCCATCCCTGTCGGATGTCAGCGCCGACCGACTCGGCGGCGAGCACCAGAGAGTTGTCGAGGTCGGCTCGTGGAGCCACGGCGGCGTAGATGCCCCGACCCGGCAGTGGGATGTCGAAGGAGCGCCCCGATGGGCTGCGCAGGTGCGCGGAGTCGACCGTCATCCAGTTCGGCACATCCTCGGGGGTGACGCCGAGCAGCTCGAGTTCGCGGAGCGCGAGGGTGGTGAGACCGTCACCGCAGCACTTGTCGCGGGGGAACACCGAACGGTCGATCACCGTCGCCGAGCGGCCGGCCGCGGCGAGCGTGATGGCGGCGGCCGCGCCGGCGGGACCCGCGCCGACGATAAGCGTGTCGATCTGCTCGATCGGGGTGTCGGTGGCCGTTGAGGGGGACGCGGGCACGAGGCGAGGCTACGAGGCCTCTTGGACGGGCGCCCACCCCTGTCCCTACGATGCCGTTGGTCCGGAGTCGGACAAGGGGGCCGCCCAGAGCGGCAGGAGCTGAGGAGGAGCGATGGCGCGACTGTGCGAGGGACGGGTGGCGATCGTCACCGGAGCGGGCCGAGGGATCGGCCGTGAGCACGCGCTCAGCCTCGCGCGCCACGGCGCACGGGTGGTCGTGAACGATCTCGGAGCCGATGTCGATGGCACCGGGGGTGACGCGTCACCCGCTCAGGGCGTCGTCGAGGAGATCATCGCCATGGGGGGCGAGGCCGTCGTGAACGGCGACGATGTCTCCGACTTCGACGGCGCCGGTCGCCTCATCGCCCAGGCGATCGACACCTTCGGTGATCTCGACGCTGTCGTCAACAATGCCGGGATCCTCCGCGACCGGATGATCGTGAACATGACCGAGGCCGAGTGGGATGCGGTCGTCAAGGTGCACCTGAAGGGCACCTTCGCCCCGATGCGCCATGCCGTCGGCTACTGGCGCGAGCGGTCGAAGGCTGGTGACCCCGTCAGCGGACGGATCATCAACACCTCCTCGGTGTCGGGCATCTACGGCAACCCGGGTCAGACCAACTACGGGGCCGCCAAGGCCGGCATCGCCGCGCTCACGGTCATCGCGGCGCTCGAGATGGCGCGGTACGACGTCACGGTGAACGCCGTCGCTCCGGTCGCCCTCACCCGGATGACCGAGAACCTCGGCCCGGCCCCCGAGACCGAGGAGGAGCGCGAGATGCGCTCGCCGAAGTGGATCGCGCCGATCGCCACCTGGCTCGCCTCCGAGGAGTCCGCCGGGGTGACCGGCCGTGTCTTCGAGGCCTCCGGCCAGTTCCTGGCGGTCGCCGAGGGATGGGTCCGCGGCCCGACGGTCGATCCGGTCGAGGATCCCGAGGCGCTCGGACCGATCGTCGAGACCCTGCTCGCCGGCGCTCGACGGAACTCGGGGATGGACGGGGTGCCCGGCGGCCCACCGCAGCCGAGGGTCGACTGAGATGCCGCTCGATCCCGCTGCCGTCGGGGCGACCGGCGAGACCGTCGAGGTCTCATGGGACTCCACCGACTGCCTCCTCTACGCGGTCGGCGTCGGCGCGGGGGTCGACGACCCGGTGTTCACGACGGAGAACACCGCCGGGGTGACCCAGCGGGTGCTGCCGACCTTCCCAGTGGTGGTCGGATGGGGTCTCGGTTCGCCGATGGCCGCGGTCGGACCGTTCGACCCGCGGCTCCTGGTGCACGGGCAGCAGGCGGTGACCCTCCACCGCCCGGTCCCGGTCGAGGGCTCGGGTTCGCTCTCCACGCGGATCGTCGCCATGTACGACAAGGGTTCCGCCGCCGTCGTGGTGACCGAGACCGAGATCATCGAGAGCGGAGATCTGCTCTGCTCGCTGCGCTCATCGGTCTTCATCCGGGGAGCCGGCGGTTGGGGCGGCGACCGCGGCCCATCGGCGACGGGTGGTTCGCTGCCCGAGCGCTCCGCCGACCATTCGGTGACCTCTCAGACCTCACCGGACCAGGCGCTCGTGTACCGACTGTCGGGTGACCGCAACCCGCTCCACTCCGACCCCGCGTTCGCAGCGGCCGGGGGCTTCGATCGCCCGATATTGCACGGGCTGTGCACCTACGGCTTCACCGGTCGAGCGCTGCTCGAAGCGCTCTGCGACGGCGATCCGGACCGGTTCCGTCACATGGAGGGACGGTTCGCCGCCCCGGTGTTCCCCGGTGAGAACCTGACCACGCGCATCTGGGAGATCGACGACGGCTCGGCGGTGTTCACGACCTCGGTCGACGACCGGGTGGTCATCGACCAGGGGAGAGTGGAGTACCACTGATGGACGCGCGACGTCTCGATCCGCGAGCGATGCTCGAGACCTTCCGCTCGGTCGTGCGCTTCCAGGAGATCGAGACCGATCCGGTGACGAGACGTCTCCGACGGTGCGCGACGGTCGAGGACCTCCGTCGCGTGGCCCGCCGGCGTCTCCCGCGGGGTGTCTTCGACTACATCGACGGCGGTGCCGAGGACGAGCGGACCCTCGACCGCAACTCGAGTGACTTCTCCTCGCTGCGTTTCCGTCCCCGTGTGCTTCGTGACGTCAGCAGCATCGAGACCTCCGTGGACGCCCTCGGTCGAACGCATCCGCTCCCGCTCATGCTCGCGCCGACGGGTTTCACCCGGATCACGACATCTCCGGGCGAACTGGCCGTCGCGCGGGCCGCGGAACGGGCCGGCCTGTCGTACTCGCTCTCGACGATGGCGACGCGCTCGATCGAGGAGGTGGCCGCAGCTGCCCCGGCCGGTGACCACTGGTTCCAGGTGTACACCTGGAAGGACCGCGGGCTCGTCGAGGAGATGGTGAGCCGGGCGCGCGAGGCCGGCTACCGGGGTCTCTGGCTCACGGTCGACACCGCGGTGCTCGGTCGACGCGAGCGCGACGTGCGCCGTGGCTACACCATCCCCCCGAAGGTGGGGCCGGGGACCATCGTCGACGGGGTGCTCCATCCGGCCTGGACCCTCGACTTCATCACCAACCCGCCGATCGTGTTCGCCAACGTCGTCGGGTTGAACGACGAGGATGGTTCCGACCCGGTGAGTCTCGCCGAGCACATGATGCGCCAGTTCGATCAGGCCCTGTCGTGGTCGGATGTCGACTGGCTGCGCGGCATCTGGGACGGCCCGCTCGTGCTGAAGGGCATCCAGCGGGTCGACGACGCGGTCCGAGCCCGCGACGCGGGAGTCGACGGGGTCGCGCTGTCGAACCACGGTGGTCGTCAACTCGACGATGCCCCCTCGCCGGTCTCGTTGATCGAACCGGTCCGGGAGGCGGTCGGTGACGGCTTCACGATCGTCTGCGACGGTGGCGTGCGTCGGGGCTCCGACATCGTGAAGGCCCTCGCTCTCGGTGCTGACCTGTGCTCGATCGGCCGTCCCTATCTCTACGCGATGGGGGCCGCCGGCGAGCGTGGGGTGGACCATCTGCTCGGCTTCCTCCAGGAGGGTCTGGAGCGGACGATGGCCCTCACCGGGTCGCGACGTCTCGACGAGATCGATCGCGACCTCGTCGAGTGGGTGTGACCCGGAGCGCCCATCGCGCCCACGTCGGAGTGGGGCCGTCCGGTGTGTCACGATTCGCTCGTGACGCTTGACGCCTCCGCTCAGTCGTTGCTCGCCCTGATGTCGGAGTCCGGGCGTCCCTCCCCGGATGAACTCCCGCTCGCCGACGCGCGGGAGGGGTACGCGGCACTGTCGGCTCTCGGAGGCGACGGAGCCGAGGTCGACTCGGTCGACACCCGTCGGATCGCAGGGGTGCCCTGTGTGATCGTCACCCCGGTGGAGGCGGGCCCTCATCCGGTCATCGTCTGGTTCCACGGTGGGGGCTGGGTGCTCGGCTCGGCCGAGCAGTCCGTCCCCGTCGTGAGAGATCTGGCCGCCGCGGCGGGCTGCGTCGTGGTCTCCGTCGACTACCGGCTGGCCCCTGAGCATCCGGCACCAGCCGCGATGGTCGACTGCTCCGCCGTCACCGCCTGGGTGATCGAACACGGCACCGAGGAGGGGTGGGACACCTCCCGTGTGGCGGTCGGTGGCGACTCCGCCGGTGGGAACCTGGCGGCGCTGGTCGCTCAGGAGCAGACCGAGGCGCTCCGAGCCCAACTGCTCGTCTACCCGGCGACCGACCTCACCCGTTCGTCCGCGAGCCACGTGGAGAACGGCGAGGGTTACGTGCTGACGGCGCGAGTCATCGACTGGTTCGCCACGTGTTACCTCACCGGAACCGGTATCGAGCCGGCCGACCCCACCGTCTCGCCGGCCTCGGCATCCCCGGCACGGCTGTCGCGCACCGCTCGGGCGGCGATCATCACCGCTGGCTTCGATCCCCTCCGCGACGAGGGTCGGGCCTACGCGGAATTGCTTCGAGGGGTCGGTGTCCGGGTCGACAGTCACATGTT
>RGGX01000080.1 GCA_010024485.1 Actinomycetota bacterium
ACTCATCGCGGCCATCGACGGCGAGATCCGCTCGCGAGTGCTCCAGACCGACCTCTCCGCGCCCATGCGCCACGGGGGCCACTGGTACTCGTCACGCACCGTCGAGGGGCTCGACTACCCGATCCACTGCCGGTCCGACCGCGCCGACGACCCCGACCCCGGCGTCATCCTCGACGAGAACGTCGAGTCCACCGGCCACGACTTCTTCGACCTCGGCGCCCTCGAACCGTCGCCGGATCACCGGCTGCTCGCCTGGTCCGCGGACACCCGGGGAAACGAGCACTACACGCTGCGGATCCGAGACATCGACGGCCAATCAGAACTCGATGACGTCATTCCCGACACCACCTGGGCCGGTGTCGCTTGGAGTGCGGACGGCAATCACCTGCTCTACGTCCTCGCCGATGAGACCGAACGTCCCTATGAGGTGCGCGCGCATCGCCTCGGAAGCGCGACCTCCTCCGACCGGGTCATCTTCCGCGAGGACGACGAGCACTTCTATGTCGGAATCGGCGCGACGCGGAGTGGGCGCTACATCGTGATCCACACCTCGTCGAAGACCACCTCGGAGGTGCATCTCGTCGACGCGACCGACATCGATGCCCCACCGGAAGTGGTGCGACCCCGCGCGGATGGGATCGAGTACCAGGCCGATGACTGGGGCGACCGACTCGCCATCGTGACCAACCTCGACGCCGTCGACTTCAGGGTCATGACGGCCCCGCATCACAGCCCCGGCGAGTGGACCGAGTTCATCCCCGGGGTGTCCGGGCATCGCATCAGCGCCGTGGAGCCGTTCGAACATCGCCTTGCCGTACTCGAGTGGGTCGAGGCCCAACCTCGGATCAGGATCCTCGACCGCGAGGGGCGAGAGACCGCTGTCGACCTCGGCGACGAGCCACACGACGTGACCTTCGGACCCAACGAGGAATGGGGCGCGACCGTGGTGCGGCTCGTCCACCAGTCGCTCACCTCACCACCCCGGATCCTCGACGCCGACCTCGTCGACGGCTCCACCACCGTGGTGCGAACCACGCCCACCCCGAACGTCGACGTCGACGCCTACGTCGCCCACCGTGACTGGGCGGTCAGCGCCGACGGAACGCGAGTCCCGTTCGACGTGGTCAGACATCGGGACACACCACTCGACGGAACGGCCCCGGCGCTCGTCTACGCCTACGGGTCCTACGAGATCTCGTTGCCACCGTGGTTCTCCGTCGGACGGCTCTCGCTCCTCGACCGCGGGTTCGTCTGGGTGCTCGCCCACCCCCGGGGCGGCGGAGAGCTCGGGCGCGACTGGTACCTCCGTGGGCGGCTACTCGACAAGCGCAACACCTTCGACGACGTGAATGCTGTGGCGACCCACATCGGCGCGAGCGGCACCGCGGACCCGACGAGACTCACGGTGCGCGGAGGCAGCGCCGGCGGGTTGATGGTGGGCGCCTGCATCACCATGCGGCCGGACCTGTGGCACTGCGCTGTCGCCGAGGTCCCCTTCGTCGACGTTGTGACCACCATGAGCGACCCGACGCTCCCATTGACCGTCACCGAATGGGACGAGTGGGGTGATCCGAGGATGGAGCCGTGGGCCTCCTACATCGCGTCGTACTCCCCCTACGACAACACGGTCTCCGCCGACCGGCCGGCGATGCTCGTGACGGCCGGCCTGAACGACCCGAGGGTCGGCTTCCACGAGCCGGCCAAATGGGTGGCGCGGATGCGGCACCTCGACGCCTCGAGCGGAGAGGACGCCCGCGCGCTCCTGCTCCGGACCGAGATGGGAGCGGGCCATGCCGGTCCGAGCGGTCGCTACTCAGCGTGGCGCGAGGAGGCCGAGACCCTCGCCTTCGTCCTCACCGAGGGACGCTGATCCACTCGGCGGCGCTTCGCGATTCAGCCGAGCACGGTGACGACACCGAGCGCGAGCAGGGCGAGGTTGCGCAGAAGGTGACCGCGGCCGACCGGTCGACGACCGAGGGAACCGAAGCAGGCACACACCGGCGGCTGCTCGAACCGACTCGCCCGCAGCACCACGATCGAGAAGACGACCAACAGGGCGATCACCGCGACTTCGGACCACGGCGACCCGACGCCGGTCGCGACGAGCGCGCCGAGAACGACCTCGACCACCGGCACCGGTCGCGCCACCCGTTCCGAGACCCCGAGGGCGAACGCGTCTCCGGGCCAGTGAGGTGAGGAGAGCTTCAAGACACCGGCGGCGATGAACACCGCGCCGAGCACCACCCCGGACACGAGCGCCAGCTCACTCACGGCGGCCCCCGGTCAACGCTCCGCCAGTTCGATCGTCATGCCCTCGCGCGCGACCCACACAACCGGTGCGGTCGAATCGGCATGACATGCCGCGAGCTCATCGAGCTGGTCGTCGGTGCGCTCAGGGTCATGGTGGAACAACACGACCCGTTTCGCCCCAGCCTGTCGGGCGACCTCCAGAGCGAACTCCGGTGTGCAGTGTCCCCAATCGGGGTGCTCGACCAACTGCTCAGCGGTGAACTGGGAGTCGTGGATGAGCAGGTCGACATCCCTGCACAGGTCGATCGTCGCGCGGTCGGGTTCACCTCCGTCCATCGGCTCCTGATGGTCGCTCACATACGCGATGCTGATCCCGTCGACATCGATCCGATAGCCGAGGGTGCGCCCGACGTGGGCCACCTCGGCGGACCGGACCCTCACCTCCCCGAAGTCCCTCGTCTCGGCCCCGAGGCCGAGGAGTTCCGGACAAGCGGGGAAGGCGTCGAGGCCGACCGGGAACACCGGTTCGCGGATGATCGACGACATCGCACGGGAGAGGGTCTGACCGTCGGCCGGAGCGGGGGCGCACAACGTCATCCGGGTGTCGGGGTCGAGCATCGGCGGGAAGAACGGCAGCCCCTGGATGTGGTCCCAGTGCAGATGGCTGACCAGACACAGGATCTCCCGACCCTGTTCCACCGGGACGTACCGCGAGCCGGTGCCGAGATCGAAGAGCACGAGCGGCGCCGCGGGCGCGTCGACCGAGACACAGGACGTGTTGCCGCCGAAACGCGCCGTGTCCCTCCCGTGACAGGCCGTGGAGCCGCGCACGCCGTGGAATGTCACCGTGGTCGAGCCGATGACCGAACGCTAGCGAGCCCGGTCGAGCGGCCGACCGGACATCGGTCACACCTGACACCGGCCGGCAGGGAGCGACAACGTGGCTCTCGGTTAGCGTCTCGATATGGGCGCGCCTCGACTTCCCGTGGGACTGGTGGCCGTCGTCAAGCACGATTGCGCCACCTGTCAGACCGTCGCGCCCGTGCTCCTCGAACTCGCTCGACGAACCGATCTCACCGTCTACTGCCAGGACGATCCCGAGTTCCCCGCCGGCCTGGAGGTCACCGACGACACCGACCTCGCCGTCAGTTGGCACCACTCGATCGAGACCGTTCCCACCCTGATCGCCGTCGGCTCCGACGGCGAGCGGGAACGCACCGTCGGCTGGTCGATCGAGCAGTGGCGTCGGATCACCGGTCTCGACGACCTGGCGGGCGACCTCGACATCCCCAGCCAGCGACCGGGTTGCGGCTCGCTCAGCGTCGATCCCGACCTCATCGACGAACTGCGGGTGCGTCACTCCGGTTCCACCCTGAGGGCCCGGCGACTCGACCTGGCCGAGATGGAAGACGAGTTCGAGTACATGCATCGGGTGGGCTGGAGCGACGGTCTCCCCCTGGTGCCGCCGACCGAGTCCAGGGTGCTCGCGATGCTCGAGGGCACCACGCGCTCCCCGGAGGAACTCGTCGCCGTCGTCCCTCCCGACCTCGTCGACGCCACCGTTGAGAAGGTCGCCATCTCCGCGGTCATGGCCGGCTGCCGACCCGAGCACCTCCCCTGGGTGCTCACCGCGGTCGAAGCGGCGTGCAACGACGAGTTCAACATGCACGGCCTGCTCGCCACCACCATGCCGGTCGGACCGGTGATCATCTGCAGCGGCCCGGGAACCCGAGACATCGGTATGGACCCCGGTGTCAACGCCCTCGGCCAGGGCAACCGGGCCTCGCTGTCCATCGGCCGGGCCCTGCAACTGCTCGTCAGGAACCTCGGAGGAGGCCGACCCGGCGGGGTTGATCGCGCCACCCACGGGAACCCCGGCAAGCTCAGCTTCTGCTTCGCCGAGCATTCGGGCCCATTCGGCTCGCTCGCCTCCAGCCGATCCGATCTCGACGAGTCAGTGGACGCCGTGACCGTGTTCGCGGGCGAGGGGCCGCGGTGCATCGTGGATCAACTCTCACGAGAGCCCGAGAGCCTCGCGACCTCCCTCGCCGAGAACCTCCGGATGATGCATCACCACAAACTCGCGATGGCCTTCGACGCGGTGCTCGTCCTCGGGCCCGAGCACCTGCGGGTCTTCACCGATGCCGGCTGGGACCGGTCCCGCATCACGGAGGAGCTCATGTCGAGACTCCAGCTGCCCTACGACGACATCGTCCGCGGCGCCGGCGGTATCGCCGAGGGGATTCCGGCCGGTCTCGGACTCGAAACCCTCCCCAAGTTCCAGCCGGGGGGCCTGATGCTCGCCCACGCCGGCGGCGGGGCGGGCCTGTTCTCGATGCTCATCGCCGGCTGGGTCAACGGCGACACGGGCAGCAAGCCGGTCACCCGAGCGGTGCAATACTGAGTGCGATGACGCGCGAGTCCCTTCTCGATCCGACGGCGGAGTCAACCCCGTCCGAGCGTGTCCAACTCGCCCGCCCCGACTCGCTCGACGGGCTCACCGTCGCTCTCCTCGACATCTCCAAGCCGCGCGGCGACGTCTTCCTTGATCGCCTGAGCGAACACCTCGAGCGACGCGGCGCGGCGGTGCGTCGATACCGCAAGCCGACGTTCTCGAAACCGGCTCCGGTCGACCTCCGACACGAGATCGCCGACCAGTGCCACGTGGTCATTGAGGCACTCGCCGATTGAGGCAGTTGCACGTCGTGCAGTGTGCACGACATCAGTGATCTCGAGATCCGGGGAATCCCGGGGGTGTTCATCGCCTCCAGCGAGTTCGTCGACGCCGCTGACGCCCAGAGCTCCTCGCTCGGCTATCCCAACATGGCCAGGGTCTTCGTACCGCACCCGATCCAGGACCGGACCGACGACGAGATGCGCGAGTACGCCGACCGCGCGATCGACGCGATCCTCGCCGCGATCACCTCCGGTGACGAGGCTGGGGACTGACCTCAGCCGAGCTCGAACACATCGCCGTCGCGCCGACAGAGGCCTTCGACGACGAGGGCCGTCGCCAATCGCTCCGCCACCTCCGGGCTGCGCCCCATGACCTCCGGGACCGCTCGCGCGGGCACCGGACCGTCCACGAGCGCGGCCATGAGCCGACCCCGCGCCTGACGGTCACTGCCGTCGAACCGGGCCTGGGGCCCACTCACCCCCGCTGAGCCCCGAGCCGGGTCCTCGCGATCGGGCGAGCCGGCCCACGAACACCGGTCCGCGATCGGACACCCGGCGCACCCCGGACCGCGAGCCGTGCACACCGTGGCGCCGAAATCCATCACCACCTGGTTCCAGAGCCAAGCATCGCCGATCGGGACGAGCGAGTCGGCGAGGGCTTGTGCCTCCTTCGGTCGAAGCCGACGGCCGACGACGCGGGCGAGCATCCTGCCGACGTTCGTGTCGACCACCGCGACGTCGAGGTCGAAGGCGAACGCCGCGACCGCGCGGGCCGTGTACGGGCCGACCCCGGGCAGTGCCATGAGCGCCTCGACCGAGTCGGGGAAGGCCCCGTCAGCGGCGATGACCCCGGCGGCACGGTGGAGCGCTCGGGCCCGCCGGGGGTATCCGAGACCCTTCCAGAGACGCAACAGGTCGGCAAGGGGCGCCTCTGCCAACGCCTCGGGGGTCGGAAAGCGCTCCATGAACAACTCCCAGCGCGGGATGATCCGACCCACCTGGGTCTGCTGGGCCATCACCTCACTGACGAGGACCCCTGGGGG